>JAIDHZ010000250.1 GCA_029052995.1 Lachnospiraceae bacterium
CTCCAATACCATTGCGTCCCTTTCCAGCATTATATGGTCAGTTTCCTCTAACCTGTTCCTTCGGTTTGTATTTATTGCTTCCTGTGGATTTACATATTCGAGAGTGAAACATTCCCAGGCTTCGTAATCATCCAATCTCTGAGGTTTTACTTCTGTTTCCACAGCACACAAAAAATAGTAATTATCCTGTATGAAAACATCTTCCTTGTCACCTTTTTGAATGCGGTGAACCTGTCCATATTCGTGAATTGAACTTCTGATTACTCTCAATCCTGTTTCTTCCAAAACCTCACGGACTAATGCATCTTCTTTGTTCTCATCTGATTCTATGCCGCCGCCGGGAAATTTGTAATAATCATATTTTAGGCTGTGTATCATTGCTATATTATCACCCTTGATAATAATGCCTCTTGCAGAAGGTCTGATAAAAACACTTCCGTTCATGTCATAATCTTTTGTATCTATATCAAATAACATCCGCATATTATAATTCTCCAAACAATTCCTTAATACAATTATTATAGAAACCAAATCAAATATCGTCAATATAAATTTTACTGTGACAGGGTGTTAACATTTTAACATAAGTTGCCTAAGATTTAATTGTTCAAAAAATGAAGGAGAAGACATATACATACGATACTTAGTATAGTAACATGGAAAAAATAAATGTCAAATAGAATTTGGTTTGTTTCAGCGTTGAGCTGCATTACAAAATACATGGCAATAATACGAGGACATTATATCAGTATATATATCAACCTAGTTAAGTAAAATAATCGCCTTGATATTTGATAGACTTTGTATTTTGATTATGGTACAATGACACTATCATAACTAAATTGGATTATAAGGGAGTGTGTTATTATGCAGAATAACGAGTTGTTACAAGCTATATCTGATATGATGGATAAGAAACTTGATGAAAAATTAACACCGATCAATACAAGGCTTGATAATATGGATGCAAGGATTGATAGTATGGATACAAGACTTGATAATATGGATGCAAGGCTTGAAAAACTCGAAGCTGATACGTCAGCGTTAAAAGCAGGACAAAACAGAATTGTAGAAAAACAAAGAGAACTACGACAAGATATCAAAAAGTTAGATGATAAAGTAACAAACACTTATGATTTAGCCCTTGACGCATGGGGAACAAGTATGGAAAATAGGAATTGGATAGAAAACGATAAATTAAAGGCATAATAAGTTAATTTATATAAGAACATAAAGGCTAAGAGTTTTGGGGGGCACCTCATTTAGCACTCTTGGCCTTTTCTTTTGAGTAAATGGAGGAAAATTCAACTCAAGGTTGAATTTACATTTCCGGTTCTCTTGCACGGTTATTGCTGAAATCAATAGGGGCGAGTTATTATAAAATCAAAACGGAGGTATTAAAATGTTAGATAGCATTAAAGTTGGAAATTTTATAATGGACAAGCGCAGAGCTCTTGGATTGACACAACAACAATTGGCAGATAAATTAAATATTTCTTATCAGGCAATATCGAAATGGGAAAATGGAACAACATATCCCAATATTGAAATACTGAAGGATTTAGCAATTGTATTAGATGTGACAGTAGACGAAATTTTGTCTGGCAATGACAAAGATGTGGAGGGCTTGTCTTATAGTAAAGCCGGTGTTGATATTACCTACACAGATATAATAAAGAAGGAAATGTCAAAGCATTTGGAAACAAGTGATAGCAGGGTATTAACTGGATTGGGACCATTTGCTTCGTTATACGATATTAACTTTCCGGAGATAAAGGAACCGGTTTTAGTTTTAAAATCAGAGGAACCTGGCTCTAAACAAAAGCTTGCAATGGAATATGGTTATACAGAGTCAATTTGTCATGATATGATTAATCATTTGGTAAATGATATTGTGGTTATGGGAGCTAAACCATTGGCTGTATTAGATACCATTGTTTGCGGAAATGCAGAGAAGGATACAATTAAAAGCTTGGTTAAAGGTGTTTCGGATGCTTGTAGGGAAAATGAATGTTCCCTGGTTGGGGGCGAAACTTCCATACAACCGTTGGTGGTAGAGTCAGGGGTTTATGTACTGACATCAAGTATTGCCGGTATTGTAGAGAAATCAAAAGTAATTGATGGTTCGACAATAGAAGAAGGAGATGTGGTTTTAGCAATTGCATCAAATGGACTGCATACTAATGGATATTCATTAGTTCGTTTGTTGATGGATAAGATGCCGAAAATTAAATTAGACAAGATAGACGGATTGACATTTATTGAGCAGATTATGAAACCACATACATCATATTATAAAGCTATAAAGGGTCTGTTTGATAAAAATGTAATTCATGGAATGGCACATATTACCGGTGGTGGAATTGAAGGTAATTTATGTAGAGTGATTCCTGAGGGATTGTGTGCCAAAATTGATTTATCTAAAATTCGTTTATTAAATATCTTCAAGTATATTCGCAATAATGGAAATATCAGTGATGATGAGATGCTGCGCACATTTAATTGTGGTGTAGGGTTTAATATAGTTGTATCTCAGAAGTATAAGAAAATGGTTATAAAGCATGTGAGTCAGTTTTATGATTGCTATGAAATTGGAATCATAGAAAATGGAGACAAGAAGATATTGTTTGATAATCGGTTGAGTTGGGTATAGTTATTGAGAGTGTTCAGTAATCCTGAATAGTACACCTATGAAATTCTTGTGTTTGCAATTGAACAGGCATATGATAGAACCCGGTTGACAATCATGAATATATTGGTTATAATGTACTTGTGCAATAAGTACAATTAAGCAAAAGGTGGTAAATATGGAAATCATTATCAGCAACAATGCAAATAAGCCGATTTATGAACAGATTACCTCACAGATCAAAGCCATGATAATGAGTGGGGAACTGCAGGCAGGAGAAGCGATACCATCCATGCGGTCACTGGCGAAATCCATTCATGTAAGTGTGATTACAGTACAAAAAGCTTATGAGGACTTGCAGCGGGACGGATTTATCGAAACGACTGTTGGCAGAGGGAGCTTCGTATCGGTACAAAACAAGGAATTTTATCAGGAGGAACAGCAGCGCAGGGCAGAAGAGCATTTGCAGGTGGCGGCAGAAATAGGCAGGATAAGCAATATTTCTCTTGAAAAATTGATAGAGCTGTTGACCTTATTTTATGAGGAGGATACGTAAATGGAAAATATTTTGGAACTGAATCATGTTTCAAAGACATTTCCCCAATCTGATTTTGCGTTAGAACAAATCTCTCTTACACTCCCCTATGGAGCAATCATGGGATTTGTCGGGGAAAATGGTGCAGGGAAAACAACCACAATAGGCTGTATTATGAATACGGTAACAAAGAATGCAGGAAAAATTAAATTATTTGGAAGGGAAATGACTGACAGCGATACCGGTATACGTGAAAAAATAGGTGTTGTGTACGATGGTGATAATTTCCCAGGCTATTTAAATGCAGTACAATTAGAGAGCATTATGCAGGGTTTATATTCGAATTGGAATAGTGCGTTGTATAAGGAATATCTGGAAAGGTTTCATTTATCCCCTGTTCAAAAAATTAAAACTTACTCGCGGGGAATGACGATGAAGCTTGCGATTTCTGCTGCACTGTCACATCATCCGCAGTTGTTGATTTTAGATGAAGCCACAAGCGGGTTAGACCCTGTTATGCGGGATGAAATCTTAGATGTGTTTTTGGAATTTGTACAGGAAGAGGACCATTCCATTATGCTTTCTTCCCATATTACAAGCGATTTGGAAAAAATCGCAGATTATATTGCGTTTATCCATGATGGAAAGATTATGTTAACAACCACGAAAGATGATTTGGTTTATAACTATGCTGTTATGCGCTGTAAAGAAAGCCAGTTTGAGAAAATAGCTTTAGAAGATATTGTCGCATACCGCAAGCGAGATTTTCAGACGGATGTATTAGTTGCCAATAAAAAACAGGCAGAACGGAAGTATAAAAATGTTGTGATTGACAATGTTTCGATTGATGAAATTATGTTTTTGTTAGTCAAGGGGGAACGAGTATGAAGGGATTACTAAAAAACAATTTGTATGCGGCACTTTCTAATGCGAGATTTTTTCTGGAAGTCTTAGCCCTTTTTGGGATTTTTGCAGCATTTGTGCTCAGCCCCGGTCTGTTGACTGGCTATGTATTGCTGTGCATGGTTGGTGCAACTGTTATAGCGATTTTGAGTTTGGAAAAGGAAAATGCTTCAAAGTGGAGGAAGTATAAATTGACAACGCCCATAAGAAGGAGTGATATTGTGAAAAGCTATTATATAAGCCAATTAGTATGGCTTATGGCTGGGAGCATTCTTGCGGCAATTGTTGTAGGGGCATCTATTGTATTACATGGTTTTCCCTTTGACCGATATGCAGATATATTCATAATCCCTGTTGCAGGAATTAGTGTCAGCCTGCTGACGGATGCTATTTTCTTTCCAACCTTCTATTTTGGGGGTGAGGAAAAGAGTGAAGTGTTTTTGATAATTAGTGTGTGCTGTTCCATTGGAATCGTAATGGGAATTTCCGGTTCTATTAATTTGCTTTGGGGACCCGATATGACGGTCATGGAGCTTTTTATAGCTGCTATGATTATGCTTGCATGTGCGGTGATTGGTTTTCTTGTTTCTATTCCGATTTCGATTAAGGCGGCTGCGTGGATGGAATACTGATTCCTGCGAAGCAACGAGCCAAATGCGAGCTTGCTCAAATTTGGCGACTTCCTCAAGGGTCACATACCCCGCTACTTGCAGCGGGGTTGTTGACTTTGTATGAATGCCGTAAATAAGATTAGATATGTGTTTTTGCCTGTTTTCATTGATTTTTCTTGTGGAAAGTGGTCTGCTCACAGAGGAGGAGAAGCATTATTTCTTAAGTGTCAATGGCAGAATGAGTGAGTCAGCTGCAATAATGGCGGTTCACAGCATGTGTGATTATTTATACCGCTATTACAACAAAAAAGTTATCATTTTATGTTGTCAAAAAGAGAGGATTATGATATAAAAAACAGGTATAATATAAGGGCAGGCAATTACGAGATGATGCAATGGTAAAATCCTGAAGTGGTGTTTTCCGGCTATCAATATGCCAATACTCCGGATATTGAGCTGTATATGAAGCCCTTTATCAAAGCATTTTTGAAAAAGCAGCAGAAAACCTATGTCCGGGATTTGAAAAAAGTATTGGGGGAATTGATATGAACAGCCATGAAATGATAGAAGCGCTAAAAGCACAGGCATCAGAGAAGCATAAAGCAAGTGTGATTCGGATGGGAATTCCGGAGGAATCCTGTATTGGTGTTTCGACTGCTGATGTCAGGAAACTTGCCAAAAAGACAGAAAAATCCAATGAGCTGGCGTTTGAGTTGTGGAATACCGACTATCATGAAGCAAGACTTTTGGCAGTTTTACTGTTTGAACACAGGGGGTTAACCCATGCAGATATAGACAAGCTTATGTCGGAGGTTGTGTCATGGGATTTATGTGACCATTTATGTAAAAATCTGATAATTAAGCGTAAGGACTATGGTCATTTTATTTCCGAATGGATTTTAAGTACGCATATCTATAAAAAACGCGCTGCTTTTACACTGATGGCATCGGCTGCAATCCATGATAAAGGAATTACAGATGATACTTTGGACGCTTATTTAAGGCTGATACAGGAGCACTCGGACAGTGGGCATGCGCATATCAAAAAAGCTGTTTCATGGGCGTTACGAGAAATTGGAAAAAAGGACTTTACCTATAACGAGAAAGCACTTATATTAGCACATGAGCTGCTTGAGAGCGGGGGCAAAACACAAGTCTGGATTGCAAAGGATGCAATAAAAGAATTGGAGACGGTGGTAAAGGCAGAGGGACGTGCAAGGCTGATTTCAGTGAATTCAGGGATGGGAAAAGGGAATTGAAGAATCCTTCCTTCTTTTGTTTTTTATATATTTTATCATTAAGAAGAAAAACAAATATGGTCAAGGTGCTACTCAACCTCAAAGTGTAAATGGTCCAACTGGCCCTCAAGGTGTTACTGGTCCAACTGGTCCTCAAGGTGTTACTGGTCCATCTGGTAATCAAGGTGATAAGGGTCCGTCTCGTAATCACGTGTGAAGCTGTCGACCAACTCTACCCGGTTGAACGGGGAGGTCGCCGGATCATTAAAAAAATTGGGGGG
>JAIDHZ010000251.1:0-1902 GCA_029052995.1 Lachnospiraceae bacterium
CAAAAATAAGAATAACAGATGACCATATGATGGCAGTTGTTCGTTTTTATCCACCTTCTAAAAATGGTAAAAATATGTCAGAACGTGACATTTTGAATGAGGCAGCCCGTGTTGATGTCAAATACGGTATTATTCAAAAAGTAATAAAAGCGTATTTAATGGCACCGCAATACTGCAGGGATATTCCGATTGCAAAAGGAAAAGCAGTTGTTCCTGGAACAGATGCAAAGATTATCTATAAATTTAATACTGCTCCAACTGCAAAACCGCAGCTGTTAGAAGACGGGAGTGTAGATTTTCATAAATTAAATTTATTTACCAGCGTAAAAGAAGGGGATCTTCTTGCCGAATTAATTCCGGATTTTCAGGGGGAAGACGGTATAGATGTGTTTGGCAATCCTGTCCATCCTTTAAAGGTTCAAAAAAAGATGTTAAAATATGGACGTAATATCCGTATTTCTGAAGATAATACAAAGATTTATTCCGAGGTAAATGGAGATGTAAAATTAGAGGATGATACTGTTTTTGTCTCTAATACTTATGTTGTACCTGCTGATGTGGATAATTCAACAGGGGATATTGACTATAACGGCAATGTAATTGTGACAGGCAATGTAAGAGCCGGTTTTTCGGTTAAAGCAACAGGGGATATTCAGGTAAATGGTGCTGTTGAAGGTGCGGTATTGAAGGCAGGGGGCAATATCGTTTTACATCGTGGAATGCAAGGTATGGGAAAAGGTTCTTTGGAAGCAGGAAAAGACGTTGTTACAAAATTTTTAGAAAGCAGTGATGTAAAGGCGGGTCATACAATTAATACCGGATCAAGCCTGCACTCAAATCTAATTGCTGAGGAAAGCGTTATTGTTAGTGGAAAAAAGGGATTTGTAATTGGCGGGAATGTTTCTGCAGGAAAAAGAATAGAAGCAAGTGTATTTGGAAATAAAATGAATACAGTTACTTCCCTGCGTGTCGGTGTTAAACCGGAAGTAATGGATAGATATAAGGAACTGACAGCTTCAATAAAGGAGAAGCAGGAAGAGCTTTTAGAGAACAAACAAACAATTGAAACGCTTCAAAAAAAGATGAAAGAAGGACATAAGTTATTGCCTAATCAACTTGTTCTTGCAAAACAGTCGGCAGAGAATTTAAAGAGGTTAGGTTCGGAAATTGAAAAAGAATCCGAAGAATACAATTTGATAAAAAAAGAAATTGAAGAAAATACTAATGGAAGAATTGTTGTAAATCATACTATTTTTCCAGGTGTTAATATCGATATTTCAAATAGGATTTTTCATGTTAAGGATATTCGCAGCCGATGCCAATTTAGAATGAATGGTGCAGATGTGGTTAGCACGCCTAACTAACTACCTGCGATATTGATAATAAGTGAGCTATTATTATTGAAGTGAGGTGTTTATTAATGATACGTCCGGTAGAAATGCAGATGCTTCTTCCAAGAACTGAGTCTGTAGCTACAGAGCAGCAGCATGAAAATCAGCACATAGTGAATGGCAATCAATTTGCTGCGGGAGAAGTAGCAAAAGAGATGAAGCATAATAGTGAAACTGTTATTAAAAAAGATGCAAATGCTTTTGCTGAGTATAAATATGATGCAAAAGAAGAAGGAAACGGAACATATCAAAATCCAAGGAAACGCCGTCGTTCTAAAAAAGAAGAACAGGAATCAAAAGAGAGCGGAAAAATATTAGAAATAGGAACAAATGATAAGCAGCCAAGAGTCAATATTCAGATATAAATAGTTTGCTTTGGAGGGAAAAATGACAACAACCACAGTAGTGATTATGATTCTAATAGGATTTATTATTATCATAGCAAGTTTTTTCATAACAGAGAGTTTGATTAAGAAAGAAGAAAATTATAATGTTGATCTTATGACAGTGG
>JAIDHZ010000251.1:1912-5247 GCA_029052995.1 Lachnospiraceae bacterium
TTTCAGAAAGAGAACAAAGAATTATAAAACGTAAAATTGAAGATGCTATTGCTGATCAGGCAAAAGATATTCTTTATGAGACTAATGATTCGCTGGCAGCAATGGCTAATGAGAAAACAATAGCTTTAGGTGATTATGCTGTAGCTGTCTGTGATGAAATTGAAAAGAACCATAAAGAAGTTATGTTTTTATACAGCATGCTTGAAGATAAGCAAAAAGAAATTATGAAAACTGTACATGATGTCAATAAGGCGAGGGCAGATGTGAAACAGATTTTATCTGAGTTGGGTGAGAGGTTTACTGTAAAAATGCCGGAAAAAAATGTAGAAGAGCGTCCGGTGGAAAAAGCAGTGGAGGTTAAGAGACAAACCGCAATTGACCAGCTTACTGCTTTAAGGCAAATGAAAGCACAATTAGATATAAAAGAAGAGGAGCAGACTGTTTATTCAGGCGATAATATGAAATCTGATTTTGAGACAGCTTATGTTTTGCAAGAGAGTAAAGATGCTGCAATCCATACTGATAACGAAGATGTAACTCAGGATGTTTTGGAGGAGGATGGAATATTGGATGATGATAAGGATAAATCCTTTGAAGAAGTGGATCAGACAGAAATAGCTCATGATGAAGTTTTGGAGCAGGAATCAGCGGACAATGAAAATTCAAATGAGATAATTTTAAAAATGTATCGAGATGGAGATAATGTTATTAATATTGCAAAGCAGTTAGGCCTGGGAGTAGGAGAAGTCAAATTAGTTATTGATTTATACAAGGGAGAATAGATATGGAGTTTAAATATTTTTTAAGAGGTTTAGGCACAGGAATTATTTTTGCTTCTATTATTTTTTTAATTGTATATAGTGGTAATAATCAGCAGAAAATGTCGGATGCGGAAATAAAAAAACGTGCACAAGAACTGGGGATGGAGGAAAAAGATGATCCAATAAAAGATTTGATTTCTACCACGGATTCTAAAGAATCTTCGGGAAAATCGTCTGAAGAGGAATCCACGGATATAGACTCATCTGATAAAGGCTCAGATACAGAAGAAGAGGTTAAAGAAGACAATACTAAAGAAATTCCGACAGAAGCTGCGGATGATGAGAACAAATCTACAGAAGAAACTACGGCTCAGGATAAAGCTGCGGAAGTTTCTTTAAAAGAAAGCGAAACAAAAGCAGAAGAAATAGATATAGAATTTTCTATCCGCAAGGGTGACACTTCATATCCTGTAAGTCTAAGATTAAAGGATTTGGGAATAATTGACAGTGCAGAAGAATTTGATACCTATTTAGTTAAACATGATTATGCAAACCGGCTGCGGGTGGGTGATTATACCCTGAAAAGGGGAATGGATTATCAGTCAATCGCAGAAACAATTTCAGATCCTTTCTAGAGTTTAAAAATTTTTCAAAATAATCTTGTGAATTTATATATCTTATGCTATAATATCCCTCGGTAAAAAATAATACACAGCGGTGAATATTTAAAATGGTGCGAATTCTGACATGAAACGCTAGTCGTGAATTCGTTTTTTAGAAGCTGAAGCCGTTGGAAGTAAAACCAGGAGGTAAATTATGAGCGTTATTTCAATGAAACAGTTATTGGAAGCAGGTGTACATTTCGGACACCAGACAAGAAGATGGAACCCTAAGATGGCTGAGTATATTTATACTGAGCGTAATGGCATTTACATTATTGACTTACAGAAATCTGTAGGCAAGGTAGATGAGGCTTATGATGCAATTAAGAAATGTGTTGCAGAGGGTGGAAAAATTTTGTTTGTAGGAACAAAGAAGCAGGCTCAGGATTCGGTTAAGTCAGAAGCAGAGAGATGCGGAATGTTTTATGTTAATGAGAGATGGTTAGGCGGTATGCTGACAAACTGGAAAACTATTGAAACCCGTATTGCTACTTTGAAGAAATACGAGCAGATGGAGGAAGACGGAACATTTGATGTTCTTCCTAAGAAAGAGGTTATCAATATCCGCAAAGAAATGGATAAGCTTCAGAAAAATTTAGGCGGAATTAAGGAAATGGGTGGAGCACCTGATATGATTTTTGTAGTAGATCCCCGCAAGGAGAGAATTTGTATTCAGGAAGCACATTCATTAGGAATTCCTTTAGTGGGTATTGCGGATACAAACTGTGATCCTGAAGAGTTAGATTATGTAATTCCAGGTAATGATGATGCAATCCGTGCTGTAAAGTTGATTGTGGCAAAAATGGCAGATGCAGTAATAGAGGCAAATCAGGGTGTAGATTCTGAGGTGATGGATGATGCTTCTTATGAAGAGACTGTAGAAACAGCAGAAGAGGAAGCAGCTGAATAATTTATACAAAGCAATACGAAGCCTTAGCCGACAGGCTGAGGCTTTTTTATAAAGAAAGAATAATGGAGGAATTGAAAAATGGCTGTTACAGCAAGTATGGTTAAAGAGTTAAGAGAGATGTCCGGTGCAGGTATGATGGATTGTAAGAAGGCACTTACTGAGACAGATGGTGATTTTGATAAGGCAATGGAGTTTTTACGTGAAAAAGGTCTTGCAACTGCACAGAAAAAGGCAGGAAGAATTGCTGCTGAGGGTATTGTTGCAACCACAATTAAGGACGGTGACAAAATTGCAGCTATTGTGGAGGTAAATGCTGAAACAGATTTTGTTGCAAAGAATGAAGTGTTCCAGACTTATGTTAAAGAAGTTGTAGAGCAGGTTGCGGATACTAATGCGGCAGATATTGAAGAATTTACAGCAGAGCCATGGGCACTTGATACTTCAATGACGGTTGCGGATAAGCATGCTGCAATGATTGCTAAGATTGGTGAGAATATGAATATCCGCCGTTTTGAGAAGATTGAGTCTTCCGGTGTTGTTGTTTCTTATATTCACGCAGGTGGTAAGATTGGTGTATTGGTGGAAGCCGATACAGATAACGATTCTGATACAGTGAAGGAAGCGTTAAAGAATATTGCAATGCAGGTTGCAGCATTGAATCCAAAATATATATCTACTGATGAAGTTCCTGATGATTACAAGGAGCATGAGAAAGAAATTCTTATGGCACAGGCTAAGAACGATCCTAAAAATGCAAATAAGCCAGAGAATATTATTGAGAAGATGATTACAGGACGTCTTGCCAAGGAATTAAAAGAGGTCTGCTTATTAGAACAGGAATATGTTAAAGCTGAGAACAAAGAAACTGTTGCAAAGTATTTAGAGCAGGTATCTAAAGAAGTTGGTTCTGCCGTTACTTTGAAGAAATTTGTTCGTTTTGAGACAGGTGAAGGTCTTGAAAAAAAGAATGAAGATTTTGCGGCTGAGGTTGCTGCTCAGATG
>JAIDHZ010000252.1 GCA_029052995.1 Lachnospiraceae bacterium
CATGCCTCCATCAGCTTTTCTTTAATTTTCTCATTGGTTTGGAAAGGTGAAGCCTGCAGCAGGAGTGCACATGCACAACTTATAAAGGGAACAGACATGGAAGTGCCGCTTTTTATAGTATAGCCGCCATTTGGTTTTAAACTTATAATGCCATTACCAGGTGCAACAAGTTCAGGTTTTGTGATATAGGGAAGCAGTGGACCTGCTGAAGAAAAACGGCTGCCGTCACTGGAGCCTACAGTAATCACACAGCTGCAGCTTCCCGGTGCGGTAATCGTTCCTGGACGTGGTCCACCGTTTCCAGCCGAACAGCATACAGTAATACCGGTATCCCATAGTTTGGAAACCCAAAAATTAATGCGATGGGATTCGCCGCCTAATTTATCACAGTTTCCTCCTATGGAAATATTTACGATTTGGATATCGTATTCCTGTCTGTAAGATAAAATCCATTTAATGCCTTCAATTAAAGTATCGGATGAGGTGTTTCCGTGTTTGTCTAATACTTTTACACTTACAATGTTGCATTCCGGTGCAATCCCAATCCGGGAGGAAGAAATAATACCCGTAACATGGGTTCCATGGGAAAAATCATCATAATACATTGTTTTACCAGAGACCAGATCCTTGAAGGCAAAGATGCGGGAGGGATGGATATCCGGGTGCGGTGCAAGCCCGGAGTCTAATACAGCCACGGTAACATTTTTTCCGGTAATATTTTTTTGATGCAGTGCTTCTGTGTGGTAAAGCAGGTTGGGAAGTTTTGGTGAAACAGACAATTTTGACACCTCAGTTCTTTACAAATAGGGGATTAACGGTTATATTATTATATGTTAGTAAATATTTTTTGGACAAAAGAAATGAGGAGAAAATATGTTAAAAAAAAGTGTCAAAATAGCACTTGAAGCGATATTAAATGATTTAAGAATGAATTTGGAGAATAATTATAAGGATCTTGCACACGATGCATTGAAAAGGCTATATGCAGCATTAGACCAGTATTTAAAAGAGGGAGTGATGAAAGAAAAGGACTATTTAAGGTACAAGCAGGTTGCAGATACATATGCGCAGAGTATGGTCAATTATCACCATTGACAAAGGGAAAAGAGGAGTAAATGTATGATGATAAATATAATTGCATTAGGACTTATTGCAGCGGTAAGCATTTTAGTGCCATTGGCTGCAGCATTGGTTGTATTTATTAAAAGTCCTTACGAGAGGAAGGGTGCTCTTATTTCTTTTTTTGCCGGGGGCTGTATCGGGATGGTTTTTGAGTGGTTTATAAAGGAACAGGGATTAAAATGGTTATTTAACCATACCGGTTTACAGGGATTTGTAAATGGGCATTATCTTATATATATTTTGTGTGTTTCCGCAGCAGGTGCACTGCTTGCTATTATACCAGAGTATCTGGTAATTGCATACGGCTACAAAAGGCAAATGTCTTTTGCGAAGGCTGTTATGATGGGATTAGGTTTTGCAATGGCAGAGGCGGTTGCTTTAGCTGGTTACCGGAGTATGGCAATTATGGTGGAAATGTTAAAAAATGCAGATGCAGAGCTTCAAACGGACACAAAAGAATTATTTCTTTCTTCTTTTGAACGCTGCCTGATGTTGGTCATTAATGTTGCTATTGTGGCAGCTCTGGTGTTCTTTGTAGAGAATAAAATGCCGGTGCGTGGTTGTATAATTGCTATGATTTGTATTGTGATGGCATCTTTTGTTCCCGGCTTTCTAATAGCATTTTCTACAACAGATTATTTGCAAATATATACAAGGGATACTGCGCTTTGGCTGGTATATATTGTACTTTCCGTGATGGCATTTTGTGGTATTGTCACCTTAAATGGGCTAAAATATTCACTAAAGGATAAGCGCACAGATGCTGTGCGGTAGAGTAATTTTGTAGTGGTAGTGTTACAGGCGGAAGAAAATATTTTTAGCCTCATAGAATTATTCTTGCTATATTTTGTAAAATATGTTAAATTACATTCGAGCGGTATTCGTAAGAAACTGCATCGAATGGTAAGTGCAACCACACTGAAAAAGAGGTGATTGCATGAAGGTAGGTTTTATTGGTGCTGGAAAGGCAGGCTGCAGCCTTGGCAGGTATTTTGCTGTAAAAGGCAGTGTGGCAGAGCTTTTCGTCACAGGTTATTATAGTTTAATTGAAGAAGAAGCCAGATGGGCGGCGGAATTTACACAATCCATGTACTTCCAAAGCCCGGATGAGGTTGTTTTGTCGAGTGATGCCATTATACTATCGACTCCCGACGGAGCGGTAAGTGATGTATGGGATGCGCTTGACAAGAGGTATGTAACGGGCAAAATAATTTGTCATTTAAGTGGCTCCTTATCATCCGATGTATTTTCGGGAATTGGAGATTGTGGTGCTTATCCGATTTCCATTCATCCCATGTTTGCATTCTCAAACAAAGAATCCGTTTATGAACAATTACAAAATGTAAGCTTTACACTGGAGGGACATGAGCACGCTGTTTCGGTATGGAAGAATATTTTTACGAAACTTGGCAATCCTGTCGCTTTAATTGAAGCATCTGTAAAGGGAAAATACCATGCAGCGGCCAGTGTCTTAAGTAACCATGTGATTGCAGTGCTTGCTACAGGCTATGAGCTGTTGCTGGAATGTGGTTTTTCCGAGACAGAGGCAAGATTTTTTAGCCGAACGTTAGTGCGGGATAATGTGAAGCATGTGATAGCTGATGGTGTGGTGGATGCCCTGACAGGTCCCATTGAGAGGGCAGATGCCGGAACTGTGGAAAAGCATTTATCTGTTTTGAGTGAAGAACAGAGGAAGCTTTATCAGGCGTGCGGGAACAGGCTGCTGGATATTGCCAGAGAGAAAAATCCGGACAGGAATTATGGAGAATTGCAGGAGCTGTTAAAAACGTAGAATCTTATTAAGAAAACAATGGAGTATGAAATACTGATTGAATGGAAAACATTTTTTGACTGCTGATTAGAAGTGAAAATATAGGAGGGTATGATGAAAAACACAGTATTAACAATTAAAGAGCAGAAGATAAAGGGTGAGAAGATTTCTATGCTGACCGCATATGATTATTCCACTGCAAAATTGATAGATGAGGCGGGCATCAATATGATTTTAGTCGGGGATTCACTCGGCAACACGATGCTGGGATATGAGGATACTATATCCGTTACTATGGAGGACATGATTCATCATGGGGCGGCGGTGGCAAGAGGAGCAAAAAATGCACTGGTTGTTGTGGATATGCCCTTTATGAGTTATCAGCCCGCTGTCTATGATGCAGTGGTCAATGCAGGTCGCCTGATGAAGGAAGGACGGGCCGAAGCGGTTAAGCTTGAAGGCGGTGAGGCAGTGTGCCCGCAGGTTAAAGCAATTGTGGATGCAGGAATTCCGGTTTGTGCCCATTTAGGTCTTACTCCCCAGTCAATTAATGTATTTGGCGGACACAGGGTACAGGGAAAGACGGAGGATGCGGCAAAAAAGCTGATTGCGGACGCAAAGGCGGTGGAAGAGGCAGGTGCTTTTGCAGTTGTGCTTGAATGTGTACCGGCTAAGCTGGCAGAGCTTGTGACGAAAGAGCTTTCCATTCCTACTATCGGAATTGGAGCAGGAAATGGATGTGACGGGCAGGTATTGGTTTATCAGGATATGCTTGGCATGTTCAGTGATTTTACCCCTAAGTTTGTAAAGCGGTTTGAAAATATCGGGGAGATTATGAAAAATGCTTTCGCAGCATATGACAGTGAGGTAAAGGCAGGAACCTTTCCAGGGAAAGAGCATGAGTATACGATTGCGGATGATGTGTTAGAGAAGCTGTATTGATGGAGGAATTGACGTATGGAGATAAAAGTGGATGAATGCCCGTTTTGTCATGCGACAGAGTTTATAAAAGGCATACAATGCGGTTACGCCGAAGTGAGTGGTGAGGGTCTTCATAGCAGTTCTTTAAATCATATCATTTGTAGGAAGTGTGGCAGTGTGGTGCGAAGCTATGTAGATAATCCGGAAAAACTGTTAAATAAGAAAAACAGAAAAAAATGATGGAAGTATAAAAGGAGAATAGATTATGGATATATTAGGAACAGTCAGGGAAACAAGAGACAAGGTTAAAGAGTGGAAGGCACAGGGCTTATCTGTTGCGTTAGTACCGACTATGGGTTATCTGCACGAGGGGCACAGGAGCTTAATGGAGCGTGCCAGAAAGGAAAATGATAAAGTAGTTGTCAGTATTTTCGTCAATCCCATGCAGTTTGGACCAAATGAAGACTATGAGTCATATCCAAGGGATTTAGACAGGGATGCAGGGATTTGCAGGGATGCAGGGGTGGATCTGATTTTTCACCCGGAGGTTTCTGAGATGTACGGTGATAACTTCCACAGCTTTGTAGATATGACAGTGCTTCCGGAAAAGCTTTGCGGGGCAAGCCGTCCTATCCATTTTAAAGGCGTGCAGACCGTGGTATCCAAGCTGTTCCATATTATTCCTGCAGACAGGGCTTATTTTGGACAAAAGGATGCGCAGCAGCTTGCCATTATCCGACGTATGGTGATTGATCTTAACTTTGATATTGAAATTATCGGCTGTCCAATTATCCGCGAGGAGGACGGGCTTGCAAAGAGCTCAAGAAATACATATCTCTCTAAGGAGGAGCGTAAGCAGGCAGTGATTTTGAACCAGTCCTTAGAGGAAGCGGTGAAGGCAATTGATGCGGGAGAGAAGGAGGCAGCCAAAGTCAGGGAGATTATTACGGACAAGTTAAATACCTGCCCCCTTGCGAGGATTGATTATGTGGAGGTTGTAAGCTTTGATAATATCCAGCCCATAGAGGAAATTGAAGGCTCAGTGCTGATTGCAATTGCGGTATATATTGGAAAGACACGTTTGATTGATAACCGGATTATAATGTAGGCTGATATAGAAGGAGAAAAGTATGTTGGTAAATATGTTAAAAGGAAAAATACACCGGGCAGTAGTAAAGCAGGCAGAGCTTCACTATGTGGGCAGTATTACGGTAGACCCGGTGCTTTTAGAGGCGGCGGGGATTTTGGAATATGAATATGTGCAGATTGTGGACGTGGAAAACGGTAACCGTTTTGAAACCTATACCATAGCAGGTGAACCGGACAGCGGAATGATTTGTTTAAATGGAGCAGCAGCCCGCCAGGTGGCAGTGGGCGACCATATTATTATTATGTCATATGCCCGGATGACACCGGAGGAGGCAAAGGAGCATAAGCCGAATGTGGTGTTTGTAGATGATGCCAATAAAGTCAGGCAGGTTTCCCATTATGAGAAGTATGGGGTATTAAGCCCGGAATATAGTTCCAATTTATAGTAAAATATTTCTATTTACAAAGGGAGAAGAAAAATGCAGGAGAATGAAGCAAATGAACAGAATGGATTTGGGAAGTATGATGAATTACAAAGCAAAAATGTCATGGAGCAGTTTGTAGAAGAGCCCATCGTAAGCACTCTGCCGGAAAAACAGGAGAAAAAGAGCATAAAAGATAAGCTGTCCACAATCTGTCTCTGATAAACATCTCCGAGCACACGAGAC
>JAIDHZ010000253.1 GCA_029052995.1 Lachnospiraceae bacterium
GAACGGGGAGCTTGTGTGCAGGCTGAGAGGAAGTCATCAACTTCGACCCGTAACCTGATTTAGGTAATGCTAACGTAGGGATTCAAAGAATGTGTAGATGGTAAAGATAATTTATGAAATAACCATTATTTTATTTTAATGTATATTTAAAGCCCGATGCGAGATGCAGAGGGCTTTTTAAGTGGTTATATCTATAAATAATATGAAAAGGGCAGGATGTAAAAGAAGGAATTATGGTGCCTAAAATTGCTGTCCATGCGGTTGATATTACGAAGCGCGTACCTCAGGCAATTATATTCAGGAATAATAAAGAAAGAGGAAAAACGACATGAAAGCAATTTTGGAAAACGTAAGAGCAAAAACACCTTTAGTACATTTTATCACAAATTATGTAACGGTAAATGATGTAGCAAATATGATGTTAGCCTGTGGTGGTTCACCAATTATGAGTGATGAAGCAGAAGATGTGGAGGATATCACCACCATTTGTAATGCTCTGGTTATCAATATTGGAACATTGAATAAACGGACTATTGAACCTATGATAATTGCAGGTAAGAAGGCGAATGAGTTAGGACATCCGGTTATTCTTGATCCGGTGGGGGCAGGTGCGTCAAAGCTTCGTACTGAGACTACATTTCGTCTGTTAAAGGAAGTCAGATTTGCAGTGATACGTGGTAACATTTCGGAAATCAAGACCGTATATTCCGGCAGTGGTTCCACAAAAGGCGTGGATGCCGATGTGGCTGATGCGGTAACAAAGGATAATCTGTCAGAGACAGCAGCTTTTGCAAAGGAGTTGAGCAGAACAACGGGAGCTGTTATTGCAATTACCGGAGCCATTGATATAGTGGCAGATAAAGACAGAGCCTATGCGATTGAAAATGGTGTGGCAGATATGGCACGGATTACCGGTACAGGCTGTATGCTTGATGGAGTGATTGCCGGATATTTGGCAGCGAATGTGGATAATCCTTTATATGCAGCGGCTGTAGCGGTTGCGGCTGAGGGACTTTGTGGAGAAATTGCCGCAAAGAGGATGTACGATTTTGACGGTGGAACATCAAGCCTGCGGACATATTTAATTGATGCAATGGATCATCTTGACGGGGATATGCTGGAGAAAGGCGCTAAGATCGAGGAGGTTTTATAAAATGAGACCATACACAAAACAGGAGATAAAAGAGGCGATGTGCCTTTATGCTGTGACGGATTCCATGTGGTTACAGGGTAGAACATTGCCGGAGGTTGTTGAAGAGGCTTTAAAGGGCGGCGCAACATTTATGCAAATCCGGGAAAAGGAACTGCCTTATAATGAATTTATGCAATTGGCAAGGAAAGTAAAGGCAGTAACTGACCGTTATCATGTACCTTATGTAATAGATGATGAGGTGGAGATTGCAAAGGAAATAGATGCAGATGGAGTTCATATCGGACAAAGTGACAAAGATTTGATAGAGGCAAGAAAGATATTAGGACAGGATAAAATTATTGGAGTGTCTGTAGGAACTGTAGAACAGGCAGTAGAAGCAGAGAAAAGTGGTGCGGATTATTTAGGGGTTGGGTCTATATTTACGACGTCCACTAAATTAGATGCGCAGGCTGTATCCTTAAATACATTGCATGAAATTTGCAAAGCAGTATCAATACCGGTGGTTGCCATTGGGGGGATTACAGTGGATAATATGCTGCAGTTGAAGGGAATCGGTGTAGACGGTGTGGCGGTGGTGTCTGCCATTTTTGCAGCAGAGAATATTAAAAGGAGTACGCAAATCTTGTTAGAGTTGGCAAGGGAACTATAAAAAAATTGTATTGAATGTTTAACTAAGATGGGGAGCCATATATGAAGCAGGGAAAGAGACATTTTAATAATATTATATTTGATGTGGATGGTGTGCTGATTGACTCAATGCCAATTTGGGAAAATTCTGCAAATCTGTACCTTGAGAAAGTTTGGGGAATTGTCGCCTATCCGGAACTGGACAGGGATTGCGCAACCATGAGCCTTCTTGAGGCAGGGGCCTATATAAAGAAATGCTATCCGCAGATTACAGCGTCAGAGCAAGAACTGGCAGATGGAGTGGTGGGATTTATAAGGGAACGCTACCTGAAAGCACCGGCAAAGCTTGAAATGATAGAAACAGTAAAAACCCTTTTTAATCAGGGCTATCATTTATATCTTGCAACAGCCTCGGAAACGGAAAATGTCAGAGGAGTATTAAATAATCTTGGTGTGTGGGACTGCTTTGAAGAGATATTCACCTGTACAGATATCGGATACAGTAAGAGTTATAGGGAGTATTTTGAGACGGTTGCAGATATGATTGGAGTACCCTGCAGGGAGCTTTTGATGATTGAGGATTCTCTTCATTCTATGGTGACAGCGAAGGAGGCAGGACTTACTGTGATAGGAGTATATGACGAGTCATCGGAAGAAAATACAGAGAAAATTAAGGAGGTCTGTGATGGATATTTAGCAAGCCTTGGGGAGCTTATGGAATGGATTTAGGGAGAATGAATGGTGGGAAAATATGGAACAGCAACCAAAATATTTTGAAGAGGTCTTATCCAATATGGTACATGATGTGGCAAGCGGAGGAGCGATTCGCCATTTGGTGGATATGGGATATTCCGTTAATCAGATTATGGAGCATTTGGATTACCCGACACCGAGGAGCATGGTGGAGGAGACGGTATTTTGCTATATGACAGAATCAGGCATGTTAATCGAAGCACTGCCGATACCGGAGGAGCAGTTTCAGAAGGTTAACTTAAGAGCGGAGAGCAGAAAAAATCTCTCTCGTGCAATTCGTGAACGGACTAAAAAGAATGGGGAGGAAAACGCATACCTCCTTTGTTCCTGTGGAAAATGGTGCAGGATACTTAAGGATATGGGAAAATATGGTGTTTCAGGTTTGGATTTACAGACGGAGCCGGATATTTTTCAAAACCTTACCTCAAGGGAGCGGGACTATTTGCTTGGCATTCCATGGAAGGGCGAGGTGATGTATCATCGAATAACCGACAGAATGTTAGAAATTACAATTGAACTTGCCCTGTCAGGGGAACCGATTCGGTTTTATTTTTTGCAAGACAAGGAGGTACTTTGTATAGCAGGAGAAAATTTTGACGTATTTTAAATTAAGGAAAATGTAAAAGGAAAGAGACTTGGAGTCCGGTTTTACCATGAAATTGTAAAGCTGCATCATGGAAAACTGAAATTTGAGTCGGAGAAAAAGGAGGAGATCAGGATTACAATCATATTTACAATGCTGTGATTTTTCCGTTTTCTTAAAAAAATCTTAAAAATAAAAAAAAGTGAATAAATTCTAACACTATTTCGTCAATTATTATAAAGGGCTTTATCTACCACTTAAGAAGGAATCCGGATGTTTTACAATTTGTTTAAGGAATGATGAATACTTGATGAAAGCGTTTGTGCTAATATAACATCATCGTAAACACCTAATACAGTATAGATACTGAGAAAAATATCTACCGGATGAAACAAAAAAATACAAGAGGTGAAGATGATATGTGTGGAATTTGTGGAGCTGTTGGATATGTCGAAGATGCACGGAAAAAGGAGCAGACGCTGGCAGGCATGATGAAGGCAATCAGGCATCGGGGACCGGACGGAGAGAAACATTATATTACAGAGAATGTGATGCTGGGATTTCAAAGACTTAGCATTATTGATCATGATACGGGAATGCAGCCAATGTTTAATGAGGATAGAAGTGTTGTACTGGTTTTCAACGGAGAAATCTATAATTACGATTCTCTTCGGGAAATTCTCATAAAAAAAGGGCATGATTTTCAAAGTGTTTCTGATTCAGAAGTACTGGTTCATGGCTATGAAGAATATCAGATTGGGATGATAGAAAAATTAAGAGGAATGTTCAGCTTTGCCATCTGGGACGAGAAGGAAAAGACATTTTTTGCTGCCAGGGACTATTTTGGGATCAAGCCTTTTTATTATGCTTTGATTGGTCGGACTCTGGTTTTTGCATCGGAAATTAAGAGCATTTTGGAATTTCCGGGATATTGTCGCAGGGTGAATGAAGAGGCATTGGAGCAGTACCTGTCTTTTCAGTATTCTGCACTTCCGGAGACTTTTTTTCGGGGAATCTATCAATTACTTCCGGGTCATTATCTGGTGTATAAAAATCAGAAATTGAGTGTGGTTCGTTATTTTAAGCCGGATTTGAAACCGGTGATGTGTAAAAATTGGTCAAATATATTCGGTGATGTACAAGATGTGGTGTATCATTCCGTACAAAGGCACTTGGTAAGTGATGTGGAGGTGGGAAGTTTTCTTTCCGGTGGGGTGGATTCCAGTCTGGTTACAGCAATGTCAGGCTGCAGTAAGACGTTTACAGTGGGATTTGCCGATGAAGGGGAGTTATACAATGAAACTTCCAGTGCAAAAGAACTGGCTAAACATTTTGGAATTGAAAATGATTGCAGATTTATCAGTAAGGAGGAGTTTCAAGCGGCGATTCCTGAGGTGATGTACCATCTGGATGAGCCGTCAGGGGATGCATCTGCTGTTGCACTATATTTTTTGGCAAAAGAGGCTTCTAAGAAAGTAAAGGTGGTTTTGTCGGGAGAAGGAGCAGATGAGATATTTGGCGGGTATAATATTTATCTGGAACCGAAAGCACTTCGATGGATGAACTGGCTTCCGACCAAAATACGAAAAGAATTGGCGAAGGCTGCTTCTGTCGGGCTTCCGGTACATATGAAAGGAAGGAATTATCTGATACGTGCTGCACATACATTGGATGAACGCTATATTGGAAATGCATATATTTTCCATGAGGACGAGAAGGAAAAGCTTCTTTTGCGAAGCGGGACAACAGAGGGACCAAGGGAGTTTTTAATGGAGGACTATGCCGGGCTTAAGCATCTTAAGGATTCAGACCAGATGCAGTCCATTGACTTGAATCATTGGCTTCCGGGGGATATTCTTCAAAAGGCAGATAAAATGAGTATGGCACATTCTCTGGAACTTAGGGTTCCATATCTTGACCGGGATGTCTTCCAGATAGCGAGACGGATTCCGTATCGGATAAAGACAAAACATTATACAACAAAGTATGTTTTAAGAAAGGTGGCGGGAGACTATCTTCCTAAAGAAATATGTCATAGAAAGAAGCTGGGATTTCCTATTCCAATTCGGAACTGGATGAAGGAGGAAGACTGGTATCAGCAGATTAAGAGTTTATTTACCAATGATACAGCTGCTGCATATTTTCATACAGAGTATCTTTTGGAACTGCTGAATGAACATAAGGCCGGAAAGGCAGATAACAGCAGAAAGATTTGGACGGTTTTTGCTTTTTTGGTATGGCATCAGGTGTTTTTTAAAACAAAAGATTGTGGGGAAGTGCGGAAATAATTTGA
Organism: Lachnospiraceae bacterium; assembly: GCA_029052995.1. Classification (GTDB taxonomy): domain Bacteria; phylum Bacillota; class Clostridia; order Lachnospirales; family Lachnospiraceae; genus CAG-590. The sequence goes on from JAIDHZ010000253.1 coordinate 5,410, forward strand.
TAAAACCAAGCGGTATAGGATAAGTGTGATTGCAAATATTGCAAATAATCTTGGCGTCAGTGTAAATACTGTACGCCGATTGTCTGTCATTGAACATATAAAATGGATGAGATGAGACCGTTTCAAGTTTTGTGTAAACTCAAAAAACCGATATAAGATTTGTGAATAGTTGCAAATGGGCAGAGCCGA
>JAIDHZ010000254.1 GCA_029052995.1 Lachnospiraceae bacterium
AACTTACCATTATTATGTCACTGTTTTTATTCACTGCTGTTGTGCTGTCTGGTTGTGGAAATTCTGACGGTCAGGAGAAGCAGAACACAGACAATAAAACAGGTGTGTCTCAGGAAAATCTAGCTTCAGATGGAAATTCCGGAGGCAGTACAAACAGTCAGGATGGAAAAGCAGATGATACGAGAGAGAACTTAGAAACAGAACTGGAGGTTCGTTTTGGAGATGACGGCAGTCCCTTTATTCTCCAGTTAAATGGCAGTGACACATCAGCGGCGATTGCAAGGTATGTGGGAACATCTGACTGGCGTTTGCCCATTTATGAGAATGATAAAGATGCAGATTATGATGTAATGCAGTATTATGACATTCCAAGCAGCTATGACATTCCCTCAGCTCCGGAAAAGGTTACTTCGGTAAAGGCAGGAGAAGTATATTATTCTGATCCGAACCGTATTGTTCTCTTTTATCAGGATGCAGAAATTTCAGAGGAAGAATATACACCAGTGGGATATTTTGATGCCACAGATGAATTTGTGGAGGCAGTAAAGAACAATCCCGTACTGGAAGGTTGGGGTAACAAAATCGTTCTTATTACCAAACCATAAATAAGGAGGGCAATATGGTCAGTTTTTTTCTTCGTAGTGCGCTAATTGGATTATTATTTGGCATTCCGGTAGGTGCTGTTGGAGCCATGACAGTACAGAGAACATGGAATTATGGAATAAAGGCAGAAACAGCGTAAGGACATTTTCCCGGTTCTGCTTTACTCCAAGAAAGAAGGCAGAGACATAGATACCGAACAGCATAGTGATTAAATTATGTATGAACGATAGGATTTGTACAAACATCGGTTATACCTCTTCAATTCTGTTCTTTTCTCTTATCATTCATCCTAACATTTGTAAATGTATGCGATTTACCATTCACGCTATATATCTACCATTCGCACAGAATGGGGATATCAGCAAATACATAAAATAATTTAATTTAAAAATGATCGGCAGTATATCAGTTTCTTTTCGTATAGTGTCGATTATTTCTTTTCTCTTTGTTTAGCACAAAAGATTATGGTATAATATGAACACTTAATGAGCCGGAGGCGAATTTAGTGAGAATATATACCTGACCACTTAGCGATGCCTGAATACTTAGCGAGGTATTTTCGAGCTTAGTGGACATGGTATAATGTCACCAACCGGAGCAAAGCAGAGGTTGATGACCTGTGCGAGCATAAGCGGGATTCATTGTGGCATAATAAATAAGAGCGATAAATTGTGAGGTGCAGAGGAGAATGTGTCATATGAAAAGATATATTGCTTTGTTAAGAGGAATAAATATAAGTGGAAAAAACAAGATATCCATGTCTGAATTAAAAAAGGGCTTTGCAGAACTCGGTTTTGCAGAGATTGCTACATATCTTAATAGTGGTAATGTTATCTTTTCATGTGCCACTGATGATAAAAACGTTATTGCAAATAAAATAGAGTTAATGATAAAAGACAGATTTGGCTTAAATATACCGGTTTTTATTATTCTGCAAGAAAAATTACAAGAACTATTAAATCATGCTCCTGATTGGTGGGGAGATGACAATAAAGAAATATACGATAACCTTATATTTATTATGCCCCCTTTATCTTATGATGAGTTCTATGATGAAATTGGCGCTCCTAAAGCGGAATATGAGAAATCCCATAATTACAAAAGTGTTATTTTTTGGTCATTTAGTCGAAAAGACTATCAAAAGACAAATTGGTGGTCAAAGACCGCAAACTCAAATATAAGTGACAAGCTTACAATCCGAACAGCAAATACGGTAAGAAAAATAGCAGGGATGTAATAAGGTTAATGAAAACAATAGGGTAATTAAAAAAGCATTAATAATATGGAGAAGAAAGAAGGTGAGACAATGATAAGTAAAGATTATTTTGGAGAAGGAAAAAACATTGAATTTAAAAGAGAAATTCCGAAGAGACATGAAAAGTTTCTCAAAGATATTATAGCCTTTTCAAATTGCACAGGTGGTAAGATTATTCTGGGTATTGAAGATAATACCAATATTGTATATGGTATTGGAGACAGGAATCCATTTAAACTATCTGATGATATCTCAAATATGGTTTCGGATGCCTGTAAAAACGAAGAAGAGAAAAATGAAATCAGAGATGTGACTATTGAAAAATTAGAAGATTGGGGATTGCTTTGTAAAGTGGGAAAGGATTTATATCCTACACATGCTTTTATGCTTATGACAGATAACAGGGTTCGATATGCAAAAATCCAATGTGCTTTATTTAAAGGAAGAACACGGGATATCTTTATAGACAGAAAAGAATATACGGGACCTATATACAGTCAGATTGATGATGCATATAGGTTTGTGCTTAATTATATTAAACTTGGTGTTGAAATTGACGGAGTATTCAGAAATGATCGGTATGAACTTCCTATTGATGCTATCCGGGAGATGATTGCAAATGCAGTAGTGCATAGAAGTTATCTGGACGATTCTACTATACAGGTTTCAATTTATGATAACAGGATAGAAGTAATGTCACCGGGTATGCTTTATGGTGGTATGGATTTAGAAACGGCAAAACATGGAAAATCAAGATGCAGAAATGCAGCAATTGCAGAAGCTTTTTATTATATGCACATTATTGAGGCTTGGGGAACTGGTCTGCCTAGAATTATTAACCAATGTAAAAAATATGGTTTACCGGAACCTGAATTTGAGGAATTAGGAGATGGATTTAAAGTAACAATATTTAGAAAAGTAAGCAATGCCTCTGAAAAAGAAGTAAATATTATGTTTGATCAATATATTCCTTTATTAGAGAAAGAAAATGTTACAGAAACATTTATATTTAATATACATCAGGTATTTGAACAATGTGGTGTAGATATGCCTTTTGGACAAAAAAAGGTCATGCAATGGTTAGATTGTTCCAAATCTAAAGCAACTAATATTATGAATGCAATGAAAACGGCAAAGATTATTGAGAAAGTAAATGGATTAGGCGCTGGCAGGTATAAATTTATAGAATTGTAGAATCAATGCACAGGAAGAATCCTTATGTAGAAACAGCACGTTATATGCATCCATTTCGTCTGGTAAAGTAACAGATGTGTAATTCCATTTGAGAACATAGGTCAAAAACAATCCCTGCGGGACTTCGCAGGGATTGCCTTAAAATGGACATTCAGAATTTATTGAATTTTCAGTTACATTTATTGAAGGATTTATAATTATGTCAGGCCAACTGGAATATCTACAAATATCCTTTATCTGATTTTTTTCAAGAAAAGCTTTTCTTTCTTGAAAAAGGCATTCAAAAAATTCAAAATCTTCTTCCGTATTAACATTTATATCTATTGACTGGGCAGAATTTAAGTCGCTAAAAAATTTGTTGTCGTTAAAAGCCTTTACTAATTCTGGAAATAACTGTATTTTGGTGAGTTGTTTATTAATATAACTTTTTACTCGTTTTAAATATGTTTTTTTATTTTCCCTTTCAACAAAGTCTACATAAGCGATTTCCCCTAATATGTGTTCCTTATTTTCGTATTGCCCAGAAATAAGACAGGTAAAGATTTCTGCTCGTATTTTTTGTTTAAGTTTTTTGGGAGCTTTCAATTCAACATAATCTTCTTTATTTGTAGGCAAAACTGTTATACCTGTAATTTGCTTTTTGTTAGAAGGTGTATGGAAGTGAGTTTTCTTTTCGTTGATAATAAAATCTTCATCTTCGATAATTTTTGATATAATCGGAAAATTCTTTAACAACAATGCTTTGTCATCGCAAGAAAAATACATATCATCAGCATATCGAGAATATCTAATTCCGCGTTTTTTACATAAACCAATGAGACGTTTATCAAGAGTGATGCAGATAATATTTGATAAAGCTGGTGAACAGGCACTTCCCTGTGGTAATTTACCATCCAGAGTACATAAATTTGTCAGTATTGTAGCAGCAAAATTATTGTAACCCAGACTAGAAAACATAGTATAAATTTTGTTGGCAGTTATGCTTGGAAAAAAGTCCTTTAAATCCAATGCCAAGCCATATAATGTATCAGCATGATAAAAGGCATTTTTCTTATGTCCATAATCTTTTCCTTTTCTAAAAGCCATTGCACGGTTAGTTGGCAATATTTTATTCAGAATTTCCACTAAAATCCATCGTTGTACAATATGTAAGGTATATGAAGGAATTGAGATTTCACGCAGTCCACCATTCCGTTTGGTGATTTGTGTTGTTTTATAGTAACTATTAGTTTTCATTGAAAGGCAGTATAGCAATCTTGAACTTAATCTTGTAAGTTCTGATAATTCATCTATTGTTTCAAACTGAGGTAAGTTTAAAGAATTTATCAGTAATGTAGGTACATTTTGAGACATAAAAAGTCGCTCCTTTCACCATAAGTTTTTCATTAAGTTTAGACGGCTATTCCACGTATGTGGGATAGACGGCTAAAATTAAGGAATCGTGTGTAGCAAACCACCAAGGAAGATAGAATCATCTTCCGAACATACTAAGTATGTATAAACTGAAAAGAGCGACTAATTATTCAATTGCTCTTTGAGTATAACACATCTTATTTTATCCTGCAACAAGGTTTTATTTGATGCCCAAGAAAGCTTTAATTGATTTGAAGTTTCTGTATATCCCTTTTGAGAAAGAGATAGCGTGTCATCTTTTTCAAAATCATCATATTTTGTGACAAGTCCGCCCGATTTTATCAAATATTTTATTGAGGCATTGAATAACTGATTATAGTTTGATGGCAGCGATTTCAAGTCTGCAAGCAATTCCTTCAGTG
>JAIDHZ010000255.1 GCA_029052995.1 Lachnospiraceae bacterium
GAAGGAACCGTGGCAATATTAATAAAATTAAAAAAATAGGCATATAAAATTTATAAAAAATACCAAAATCTCCATACTTAATTATTTTTTCTTTTCATAATCAGGGTTTTATGCTATGATACATAAGATTGCTATAATGATTATGGAGGTTTAAAAATGAAACCATATAAAGATTTAACCAAGGAAAAACTATTAGCCTTAAAAAAAGATTTGGAGGCTGAATATAAGGAGGCACAGGGTAAAGGGCTAAAGCTTGACATGTCGAGAGGAAAGCCGGGTATTTCTCAGTTAGATTTATCACTTCCCATGCTTAATATATTAACCTCTGAAGATAAGATGACAGCAAGTGATGGACAGGATATCAGGAATTACGGAGTTTTGGATGGAATCCCAGAGGCAAAGCAGCTAATGGCAGAAATGATGGACACAACGCCTGACCATGTAGTGGTATTTGGTAACGCTAGCTTAAGTATTATGTATGATACAGTTTCAAGGGCAATGTTAAAGGGATTGCTGGGAGAAACCCCATGGTGTAAGCTTGACAATGTGAAATTTCTTTGTCCTGTACCGGGATATGACCGACATTTTGCCATTACCGAAAGCCTGGGCATTGAGATGATAAATATTCCACTAAACGACGACGGACCGGACATGGATGAGGTGGAAAAGTATGTAAATACAGATCAGGCAGTGAAAGGAATATGGTGTGTGCCGAAATATGCCAACCCGACAGGTATTTCCTATTCTGATGAGGTGGTAAGGCGAATGGCAAACCTTAAGCCGGCTGCAAAGGATTTTCGGATTTATTGGGATAATGCATATGCTATTCATCATTTATACGTAGACAAAAAGGATGAAATTTTGGATATTATTTCAGAATGTGAAAAGGCTGGCAATCCTGACATGGTATTTGAGTTTGCATCCACTTCCAAGGTTTCCTTTTCAGGTGCCGGTGTAGCGGCAATGGCAACATCAAAGGCTAATATTGAAGACTTGAAAAAAACCATGACTATTCAGACGATTGGTTATGATAAGATTAACCAGTTAAGGCATGTGAAATTCTTTAATAATAAAGAAGGTCTGGATGCGCATATGATGAGGCATGCGGCACTAATGCGTCCAAAGTTTGAGGCCGTACTGGATGTTTTAAATAAAGAGCTTGGTGGTTTGGAAATCGGAAGCTGGATTCGGCCACACGGAGGTTATTTCATTTCTTTCAATGCGTTGGAGGGCTGTGCAAAGGCGATTGTTGAAAAATGTAAAGAAGCAGGAGTGGTAATGACCGCTGCAGGCGCAACTTATCCCTATGGCAAGGATCCAATGGACAGCAATATCCGTATTGCACCTTCCTTCCCGACTCCGGAGGAAATGCGTGAAGCAGCAGAACTGTTTGTACTTTGCGTAAAGCTGGTCAGCATTGATAAGCTGTTAGAACAGATGTAATAGGCATTGTCTTTTTGTATGGTGTGAATATGGCAAAAAAGGAAAACAAGACCAATGCAATGCGCATTTTGGATAAAAATAAAATCCCATACCGGATAAAGACATATGAATGTGATGAGTTTATAGATGGTATTCATGTGGCGGATTTAAATGGTGACCCCTATGACCAATCCTTTAAAACACTTGTAACTGTTGGTAAAACAGGCGGTTATTATGTTTTTGTCATTCCCATTGACAGGGAAATTGATTTTAAAAAGGCGGCAAAGCTGGTAGGAGAAAAATCCATAGAGATGCTTCATGTAAAGGACATTCAGGCAGTGACAGGATATATTCGTGGCGGCTGCACACCACTTGGGATGAAAAAACAGTATCCTACAGTTATTAATGAGAGCGCAAAAATTTTTAATGAAATTATAATTAGTGGTGGAAAGCTTGGTATACAGATTGTTTTGAATCCCGAGGCTTTGGCAAAGGCAACAGAAGCACAATTTGCAGATGTAACTACAGGATAATATACTGCAATAGTGCCGGAAAGAAATTTTACGAAAAATGTAAAAAGGTATAAACTTCTTTTTAGTATATTCCGATAATATAATAGAAAGGGTGAAGTGGCAGAACATGGAGGCTCTGCCGCTTTTCTTTTTTATAAATCAGGGCGAAGAATTGCTCTTTAATTAATCCAGGTTTCATGGAAAAGAAAGGAGTTGAGTACCATGAAAATCAGTAACAGTGCTGTAGCTATGCAAAGTTCGCACCGCTATAGCAGATATCAGGAGACACATGTCAGTTCAGTTCTAGTACGTTCCTCGGTATTAGATGCGGTGAAGAAAGAATCTGGCGGTGCTTCTGTGTCCATTTCGGACGAGTCCCGTTCTCTTTTGAAAAAATTACAAGCAAAAAAAGAAGAAATGCAAAAGGACCAACAGGAAAATCTGTATGCAGCTGCGGAGCAGTCAGGAAAGTCGACAGGAATTGGTGATTCTTCATCCCGGCTGAGTGACAAGAATGAACAGATGCTCAAGACATTAAAGCGTATTTTAGCAATGTTAAAGAAAATGAGAAAGGGAAGCATCTGGGCAAGTGGAGGTATTCAGGACTATCTTGAAAAAAGTATTTCTGAGATGGAAAGCAAATCAGAATCCAGACAGTTTGGGATTTCTTCCACATTTGGTATTACAGCAGGCACCGCATCAGTAGTGGATTTGCGGAGTGTGTCTTCTGTATCTGCAGGAAGCGGTACCAAATGGATCCGCCATACTGAAAAAAGCGGTTTTATAATGGAGCAGGAAAGCACAAGTTTTTCTGCCAAGGGGCTTGTACACACTTCGGACGGAAGGGAAATTGAATTTGGTGTAGAACTTAATATGTCCAGAGGATTTGCCGGAGAATTTTTTGAATCCTCTGATGTGGAAGCAATATTGACAGATCCTCTGGTAATTAATCTGGAAAGCGGTAGTGCGACTGTAAGTGACCAAAAATTCTATTTTGACCTGGACTGTGATGGAGAGAAAGAGGAAATATCTGCACTTGGACGAGGAAGTGGTTTCCTTGCCTATGACAAAAATGGTGATGGTGTCATAAATGATGGTTCAGAATTATTTGGTACAAAGTCGGGGAATGGATTTGCAGATCTTGCCGCTTATGATGAGGACGGAAACGGATGGATTGATGAAAATGATTCTATCTATAACAAGTTAAAGGTCTGGACAAAAAGCGAGGATGGTACCGATCGGCTGTTAAATTTAAAGGAGGCAGATGTAGGGGCTATTTATTTAGGCAATACAGATACACAGTTTTCCTTGAATAATGAGGCAAATAATACAAATGCGGTAATACGCAGGACAGGTGTATTTTTAAAGGAATCCGGTGGTGCAGGAACAGTGCAGCATTTGGATTTGGCGGTATAATGAGTGTGTTGTGTATCATATAATAAAAAGCTGTCAGTGATTTTTTGCTGCCGGCTTTTTTATATGAAGGCACAAGAATAGGCATATTTTCTTGAAAATTGCAATAATTTATTGTAATATGTTAGTATATAGATTCTTAAAGGTTTATCTGTTGTCTGATAAGAGAGGAAGATTTATATGATAGAAGTTCGTGTGAGTGAAAATGGTATGTTGGCTGAGGTAGGTATATACCCGGAAGAAGGGGAAAAAATCGATGTGGCAGCCATCCGCGAGGCATTGCAATTAGAGGGTATACAGGCAGGCATTGAGGGTTCTGTCATAGAATCTATGGTTAAGAATGAAATTTATGGTCAGTTTATGACTGTTGCAAAAGGTAAAGAAGCCGTGAACGGCACAGATGGAAGATATGATTACCATTTTGTAACAGAGGAAGAAAATAAAATTCCAAGAATACGGGAGGATGGTTCTGTAGATTATACAAAGGCGATTACCAATGTAAATGAAGGAGATTTGTTGGTAGAATATCATCCGCACACTGCCGGCAGTTATGGTTATAATGTTTTTGCAACCATGGCTGCGCCTGTCAAGGGTGTTGAATTGCCACCGTTGCTATGTAAGGGTGTAAGAAAAGAAGAAAACAAATATTTTGCTGAGAAAAACGGCTATGTGACTATGCAGGATAAGACGATCGTGATTATGGATGTGCTGGATATAAATGGTGATGTAGACCAGACGGTGGGTGATTTGGATTTTAATGGTGATATAAGGGTTCACGGCAGCATTTTAAGCGGCATGTCTGTTAAAGCACAGGGCTCTGTAATTGTTGATGGAGTAATTGAGAATGCTAAAGTAATGGCACATAAGGATATTTTGGTGGGAAAGGGAATTCATGGACAAGGCGAGACCGTAATCCAAGCTGAAGGTAATTTATCAGCAAATTTTATAGATCATGCCATGGTGTCAGTGGATGGTGACATAAATTTAAATTATGCAGTCAGTTCCATTATAGTAGCAGAAGGGAAAGTGACTGCGAAAGGAAAACATGGTTCTATTGTGGGAGGCAAAGTTATAGCTACAGCAGGAATAGAAGCGGAACGCTATGGTAATGATGCAGAGATTCCTACTAAGATATATGTGGGGGTAAGCCAGAAAAAGCAGAAGCAGCTGCATTCCTGCAAAAAAAAGTTAAAGGAATTAGAAGAACAGATTGCAGGTTTTAAAAGTAATAATGTACCGGAATTAATTAGCAGGATGCTGACGGATGTAAAGGCAGAGATTTGGGAGTTGGAGAATCAGCGGCGGGGAGAAAAGAGTTCACCGATTATTATACACTCCGCAATATACCCGGGAGTCAAATGCTACTTAAACGATGTGGAAGCATTTGACATTAGTGGGAGAAGTGGAATAGAACTTCGTAATATTAATTCACGGGTAGTCTGCAAGAGGATTGGACGATTTTCTGAGGCAGAGGTTGAAGAGGTGGTTACACCGGTGAATGCCGAGATTGTTGCACAAAATAAGCCTAGAGTTCTGGCAATTGATGATGATGTGAGAATGCTTAGAACAATTAATGAAATGCTTAAGAATGATTATTATGTGTCTGTGACAAAGAGTGGACAAGAAGCACGGAATTTTTTGGCACATAAGAAAGTTGACCTCATTTTGCTGGATTATATGATGCCGTATGAAAATGGAGTTGAGGTTTTAAAAAGTCTCCGTGCAAATAAAGATACAAATAAGATTCCCGTTATATTTTTGACGGGATTAGACGACAAAAAAAAGATTTTAGAATGTTTATCTTTAAAACCCGCAGGTTATGTAGTTAAACCTGTAGAAAGTCAAAAATTACTTAGAAAGATAAAGGCAGTTTTAGGAGGTGCAGAACAAAAACAGTGAGGTAAGGACCGGAGGGAAGCATGCAGGAACTAAGGCTAGTAGATTTAATTGAAGTGGAAATGTTACAAAAGATTCAGGATAGTTTTTCTAATTTGACAGGAATGGCTGCACTTACAACGGACAGTGATGGGACACCTATTACAAAAGGAAGCGGCTTTACTGAATTTTGTATGAAATACACAAGAAAATCAGAACTTGGGAGAAAACGCTGCGAGCAATGTGATAAGCAGGGCGCAGAGATGTGCATTAAATATGGAAGGTCAATTGCCTATTATTGTCATGGTGGTTTGATAGATTATGCTGCTCCCATTATGGTTCGTGGTGAGATGATAGGTTCCTTTATCGGAGGGCAGGTGCTGCCCGAGAAACCTAATCTTGATAAATTCCGTGAAATAGCAAGGCAGCTGGATATTGATGAAGAGGCTTATGTTGAGGCAGTACAAAAAGTTCATGTTATCGACAGAAAAAAAATTGATGAGGCAGCAAAATCATTAGGTGACATTGCACAGGTTATTTCCGATCTTGCATACAGTAAACATCAGGCAATAGAAGCAAGCGCACATATAGATAAAGCAGCTAAAATGAAAACAGATTTCCTGGCAAATATGAGCCACGAAATCCGAACACCAATGAATGGAGTAATTGGTATGACGGACTTACTGCTTCAGCAGGATTTGCCTGAGAAAAGCAGAGAATATTTATATAGAATTAAAAGCTCCGGTGATATGCTGTTGCGCATTATTAACGATATTTTGGACTTTTCAAAAATTGAATCAGGAAAAATGGAAATTCGTCCTGTTGCATACCGCCCCCAAGCTATAATTAAGGATGTCGAGAGTATGATTCAGACCGGAATCCGAAACAAACCTGTTAGGTTAGTTATTGACGTCTGTCCTAATCTGCCTGCGGTCTTAGAAGGTGACGATATCCGAATCAGGCAGGTGCTTATAAATTTAATGAATAATGCAGTTAAGTTTACAGAAGCAGGAAGTGTTACGCTGACTGTGAAGTTTTCCGAAATTACTTTAAATTATATTGAACTGACGATATCTGTCAGGGATACGGGTATTGGTATTAAGCCTGAAGATTCTGAAAAGCTGTTTGTGCCATTTGAGCAGGTTGATAAAAATCGAAATAGAAATGTGGAGGGGACTGGTCTTGGTTTGGTAATTACCCAGCAGTTAGTGGAACTAATGGGAGGCAGTATCCGTGTGGAAAGCGAGTATGGAAAGGGTAGTGAATTCATTGTAAAGCTGCCGCAGAAGGTCAGACGTATAGAATCCGGACCGGAGGATGAGGAGAGGAGTTTTGATGATGGCAAGTCTACAAAATATATTGCTCCAACCGCCCATGTTTTAGTTGTGGATGATAATGATGTGAATTTAGCTGTAGCATGTGGTTTGTTAAAGACATTTCAGATTAAGACGACAGCAGTAATGAGCGGAAAAGAGGCAATCTTAAAAACAGAAGAGTATTTGTATGATATGGTACTAATGGATCATATGATGCCGGAAATGGATGGTATTGAGGCAACACTGGAGATTAGAAATAATAATCCGATTTATAAAGCAATACCTATTCTGGCGTTATCAGCAAATGTGATTAGTGGGGAAGAGGTATTATTTGTGGAGGCAGGCATGAATGATTTTATAGCAAAACCCATTGATATTGATGTACTTGCCAAGAAAATCAGGAAATGGCTTCCCGATAGTAAAATTCAGGATTTAGGCACAACTGATGCAATAAAAGATGAGTCAGACCAGTATTGTGAGAGAGTAGAAAACAAAACAGGATTTAACAGTGGAATTTTAAGTGTTCCATTTTTAAACACAGAAAACGCACTTCGTTTAAGTGGCTCACAAGAGTTATATGAGACTGTCCTTTCTTCTTATTATACGGTTATTGATCAAAAATATGAGTTAATAGAGAATTATGAAAAAGAGGAGCAGATAAAAGATTATACAATTGAAATCCATGCATTAAAAAGTGCTTCAAAACAGATTGGAGCAGACGAGCTTTCTTCCTTAGCTGCCCAGCTTGAAAGGTGCGGGAAAGATCAGGATATTGATACAATTCATGAAAAAACTCCGGAGTTGCTAATGAAGTACAGGGAACTGCAGGAAAAATTAGCACCGTATATGGAAAAGAGCCATGTTTTTGATGCAATGGGAAAGGATGAGATGACAGATGAATTGTTTGTTTCCCTGATTCAAAGGATGGATAATGCATTTGAGACGTTGGATTTGATGATTATGGATGAGGTATGTGGCACATTTTCCGATTATCAGCTGCCACGGGAAGTGCAATCACTTTTAGAGCAGTTAAAGGTTGCAGTGGACGGTCTGGAGATGCAGTCCTGTAAGGAATTGCTGGAAAAAATGCGAGTGTCATGGCAGAGGCTAAAGTAAGGGGGAATACAGGCGCAGCAGCCCCTGCCAGATACGGTATGGCCTGTTTAGGTTTAGGCAGGATTCATAAGTAATTTCTTTTGATTTGGAAATGCAGTCTTCAATATCTTCTTTCATATCCAAAAGGACATCAGTGTGATATAAGAAAGCGGCACACTCAAAGTGAAGATACAGGCTGCGGTAATCCAGGTTAATAGAACCAATTACACCGAAATCATCATCGGTAATCATCATTTTGGAATGGATAAATCCCGGTACGTATTCATATATTTTTACACCTGCTTTTGTAAGGGGCTCGTAGAAAGAACGGGTCATCATGAACACAGTTTTTTTGTCTGGAATACCGGGTGTTACAATCCTGACATCAATACCGCTTTGGGATGCAAGGGTCAGGGCAGTAATCATTTCGTTATCAACAATCAGATAAGGTGTTGTGATATAGATATATTTAGTTGCACGGTGAATTAAATTCAGATAAACATTTTCTGCCACAACTTCTGTAAAAAGCGGATTATCAGCATAGGGTTGTACAAAACCGGAGCCTTTGATTTTTTCTTCCGTATTATTTGCAAAGGAATGATATTTTTCATAATCTGCTGATGCTCCCGAAACATGCTGCCAAAGCTGCAAAAACATGACAGTGAAACTCCAGGTGGCGTCCCCCTTAATCATAATACCGTTATCCTTCCAGTATCCGTTCATGTCCAGCTGGTTAATGTATTCATCTGCCAAATTAATACCGCCTGTAAAAGAGGTATGTCCGTCAATCACCATAATTTTGCGGTGATCCCGGTTGTTTAAACGCAAAGACAGAGTTGCATTAAGTGGATTGAAACAATGACATTCTATACCAAATGCCTGCAATTCTTTGTAATACTCAGAAGGTAATGTACTTACACTTCCCATGTCGTCATAGATGACTTTTATTTCCACACCCTGTTTTGCTTTTTCTTTTAATATTTCTAATACGCTGTTCCAAAATATACCTTCGTGAATAATAAAATATTCCAAAAAAATGAAATGTTTTGCCTGTTTTAATTCTGTCAGCATGGTTAGATACATTTCTTCTCCGGTTGCAAAATACTGTAATGAGGTATTTTCATAAATTGGATATTGTGTAAGATTGTGAATGTAAGCAGCCTGTGGTGGCGCCGTGTCACTAAGTTCTCCAATATGGGCAAGAACATTACAATCCTGTGATAGATGTGTCTTGGATTCCCTCACTGCTGCACGGATGCTTGACCGGAAATTACGTCTTGTCCTGTTGACGGAGAGCAACAGGTAAAAAAGACCGCCGAATAATGGAATCAGTAAAATGGTAATGCACCATGCTAACTGGTAGGCGGGATTAATAGGTCGGTTAATGATATAGATAACAACTAAGATGCTTATGCACAGCATAACAGCCTGAATGTAAAAGTATTGTTCCCGTAACGTTATATATACATAAAAAATAAAAGCAATCTGGCACAGCATAAATAAAGTTACCCATATAAGTTTATCAACAAACAATGGATAAGAATTTTTGGTGTTTTTTTTCTTTATAGATATATGTTTTGCCATGAACTGTGCCTTTCGTTTTAAAGGAACGGTTCATATATAACTTGGCTTCATTAAAGCTTTTTTGAACTGTTCCTTTTAATTTATAAAATATGAATAGAAAATAAAAAAACTAATCAATTAAAGTAGTATATGCATATTTGCAGATTCCTATGAATTGTGGAGAATTTGTTATTGTGCCTGCCATCTTCCTGAAGCACCACAGGGAAGTATCAGACCATTATCGGAAACAGGGAGTCCGATTTCATCTGATTTTATAATGCCTCCGTGCTTAGATACTACCTCTGTGGAAATGAGGTAGGTAAGAACAGCAGGGGCAAGGCCGGTAGTATAAGAGTTGACAAGGAAAAATAATGGGTTGTCACTTAAAAGTTGTGAGCATAATGCGATAAAGTTATGGATTTTTTCTTCTATTTTCCAAATTTCCCCTTTTGGACCTCTCCCATAAGAAGGTGGATCCATAATAATGGCATCATAATGACTGCCCCGGCGGATTTCCCTCTCTACAAATTTTACGCAGTCATCCACTATCCACCTTATGGGTGCATCCGAAAGACCTGAGGCGGCAGCATTTTCCTTTGCCCATGTAACCATGCCTTTGGAGGCATCAACATGTGTAACACTGGCACCCGCCTTTGCAGCCGCACAGGTCGCCCCACCCGTATAGGCAAAAAGGTTTAAAACTTTAATGGGTCTGTTGGAGGTTTTGATTAAATCAGAAAACCAATCCCAGTTTGCCGCCTGCTCTGGAAATAATCCGGTATGCTTGAAGCTGAAAGGTTTTAAATTAAAGGTTAAGTCTTTATAGTGAATAGACCATTGTTCCGGCAAATCAAAAAACTCCCATTCGCCGCCGCCTTTTTTGCTTCTGTGATAATGGGCATTTATTTTTTTCCATGCTTTGTTTTTCTTAGGTGTATTCCAAAGCACCTGCGGATCCGGCCGCAAAAGAATGTATTTGCCCCAGCGTTCTAACTTTTCCCCGTTAGAGGTATCGATAACTTCATAATCTTTCCAGTTGTTGGCAATCCACATAGCGTTCTCCTTGTTTTGTTCAGATTTTGGTTTTATCATCTCTAAATTGGTGACTAATTTTCTTTATTATATATAGGAAGAGGAGATTCGTCAAATAAAAAAGAGGGGATTGCTTTATTTATCCACTGTGGAACAAGGCTTTTTGACACCGGAGTGGAGGTGAAATCCCTTTCGGAAGTGGTGCTGATTTCCCTTGACATTTTCCATAATATCATGCAAACTGTAGATACAGATTTGGAGTCATGGCTGACATTTTTTTATAAATATGAAAATTAATTAATCAAGACTGGATGAGGAATAACCATGTTACAGGATAGTGGCAAACAGCAAATTATAAATGCATTAAAGCATACACCGGCAAAGATTGTACTGAGCAATCCTGGGGATAAAACACATTTGTACAGGAAGGCAGTAATACAGAAAATATCGCTTAAAGGAAACCAGTGTTATCAGATTGAACGGTTTACAGACAAGCAGGTTTTTCATGAGAATATCAGTGTGGATAATTTGGAAGAGGCTGTGTTATCGGAATTTCCTGGTGTTTACACTCAGTTGAACATTTTTGGAAATGATAGTCAGTGGGATTTTAAAGTTTCAAAGAAAGGTAAACTGCTTTTCAATGTTCATGACAAGATTGGAAAATATAGCGCCAGGACAGAGAAAAAACAGGAATCAGAAGGTCTGGATGCAGAAGAACGGCAGGAAATGAAAGAACGTCGTATTACTGTGAAAGGAGAACAGCTTCCCACTCATAACCGGAAGAAAAATTACCTGTTAAAAGAAGGAACCGTGATTCCTCCCTTGATTGATTTGGGTATATTTACAAATGAAGGAAAAGTTGTCCGGTCAAAGTACGATAAGTACAAACAGATTAACCGTTTTTTAGAAATGGTAGAAGATGTGATTAAGGATTATGACAAATCCACTTGGCATATCATTGATTTTGGCTGCGGCAAATCTTATCTCACATTTATCCTATACTATTATTTAGTAAAAATAAAGGGCATGTCAGTGAAAATGACAGGTTTGGATTTAAAGGCGGATGTTATCGCAGGATGTAATGCGACGGCAAAGAAATACGGATATTCTAACCTGCATTTTGAACTGGGAGACATTAACGGTTATCGTGCAGATACGCCGGTGGATATGGTGGTAACGCTGCATGCCTGTGACACGGCAACGGATTATGCGCTTTATAATGCCATAAACTGGAGGGCGGATATCATTTTGTCCGTGCCATGCTGCCAGCATGAGTTAAATACCCAAATGAGCCCGGAGAATTTAACTGCATTTAATAAATATGGGATAGTAAAGGAGAGGATGGCGGCATTGATGACAGATACCATTCGCGGCTGTCTGCTGGAATATAGCGGTTATAAAACGCAGCTGTTGGAATTTATTGATATCGCACATTCTCCGAAAAATATTTTAATTCGGGCAGTGAGTACCGGGATATCGGAAAAAAAGAGAAAAAAGGCATTGGAAGATGTATATATAATTTGTAAGGAGTTTGGCGTTAAGCCTACATTGCTAATATTGTTGGAATGTGATTAAAAAGTAATGGGCAGTGACATTTGTCACTGCCCGTTTTTTAATTAGTGACATATGACATATGTTTTTTAAATATTCAAAATGTTATGCTGTATTCAGGTTATGAACAGAAGAAATTGAAGTAAAAG
>JAIDHZ010000256.1 GCA_029052995.1 Lachnospiraceae bacterium
GGGCAACAATCTGTTATACCATATGCAATGTTTTGCAACGGGGTATCTCGCTGATTACTATTCCTGCGTATACCCGCATTTTGACAGATGAACAATACGGAGCTTATTCTGTGTTTTTAGCATGGCTTGAAATATTTGAAATTATAACCACATTCCGTCTGGCATGGGGAGGGTTTGTGGTCGGACTTACAAAATATGAAGATAAAAAAGATGCCTATTGTTCTTCTATGCAGTGTATGAGCTTTACCATTACAAGTGTCTGTCTGATAATTTATTTAATGCTTAATAATATAATTAATGGGCTGACGAGAATGACAACACCTATGACATTGCTGATTTTTGCCTTGATGTATGTTTTGCCGGCAATTCAGTTTTGGACAGCAAGGCGACGTGTGGAATACTGTTATATGTCAGTTTTGTTAGTAACAATAATCAGTAGTTTATTGATGCCTGTATTAGGTGTAATAGCAGCTCTTGTCAGTGAAGATAAAGTAATGGCTGTTATAGGCTCCCGTGTTTTTGTACAGGGAATAATTGGTATAATATTAATTTGGGTTAACTGTCATAAATCTTTTACATTTTTTCATAAGGAGTACTGGAAAAGAGCATTGTTGTTTAACCTTCCTCTATTGCCTCATTATTTATCAACTGTCCTTTTACATAGTTCTGACCGAATTATAATTAAGGATTTGGCAGGAAGCTCTGAAGCTGGAATTTATAGTGTTGCATATAGTGCTTCAATGGCATTACAGCTTGTAGGAACTTCGATTAGCCAGGCATTACAGCCATGGTTATTTAAAAAATTGAAGGATAATTCCTATGATGGCATAGATAAGATTATGAACATTTCTCTGTTGCTGGTGGCGGGTATTAATTTTATGTTAATTGCATTGGCACCGGAAGCAGTTGCTATTTTGGCACCCAAGGAATATTATGAAGCGATTTGGATTATTCCGCCATTGGCATCAAGCGTAGTTGTGATGTTTTTTTATCAGCATTTTGTGAATGTGGAATTTTATTTTGAAGAAAGCCGGATTACTTCCGCTGCGTCCATTGGTTCTGCAATTTTAAATGTGATATTGAATTTTGCATTAATACCTAAGTTTGGCTATTTGGCAGCAGGATATACGACGTTATTCAGCTATATTTTGTTTGGAATTGTACACTATGTATTTATGAGGATTATATGCAAAAAGAATCAATGCCCACAAAATATATTTGATATTAGAAAGATGCTGCTTATTATGCTGCTATTTTTAGTGATGTCAGGTATTATGGCTGTAGGCTATAATATGATAATTGTTCGATGGATTGTAATTATAGTATTAGTTTTAGCCGTAATTGGGAAAAGGGATGTAATAAAATCTTATGTCGGTCAATTTATGAAAAAATAGGATAGAAGAAAGGGTCAGATGACTCTTTCTTCTATCCATTTTACTACCTGCTTACAGGCAGTACCATCTTCACATAGCCCAACTTGTTCAAAAAGGTAATCAAGCTTATTTTTGTATTCAGCTTCATCAAATTGTAAAATATTCTGCTCCATCTGTTCATTGTTTTCCGCTACAGGAAAAGGCAGTTTATAGATATCGAAATAAAAATCCCTGTCATTTTTGTATTTTTCCACATCAGAAGCATATATAAAACAGGTTTTTTTTGTTGTGACGAAATCAAACATGCAGCTGGAATAGTCGGAAATTAAAACATCACTGGCCACGAGTAATTCCTGCATAACATTGTAATCCGTAGCATTTTTTATATAGGAGTTATATTGCAGGAAGCCTTCGGCATCAATTATATTTTGCGGGTGAAGGCGAATCAGAACCATCCAGTCTCCACCGAATCTGCATTCCAGACTTTTTCTGAGACGTTCAAAATCTAATTTGAAAGAGTCTGTTTTATAATCACTGCGATAGGTAGGTGCATATAATGCCAAATGTTTATCTGCAGCATTAAAATATTCTTTTACTGTATTGGTGATATCGTCTTGCTGTGTAAAGAAGATATCATTTCTGGGACTGCCGCATTCAAGTATTTCGTGCTCGTACCAAAAGGCCCGCCGATACAGTGTGGAATAAAACCGGCTGTTTGAAATAAATAAGTCTTCCAGTTTGGAATTGTAGGATAAATCTTTTTTGTCAATCAGGGTAAGCTTATCTATAATGTCAGCACCTATTTTTTTGAGACCGTAACTGCCGTGCCATGTCTGGATGTAATACTGTCCTTTTCGTTTTCGGATACCAAAAGGCTTTGTATTGCTGTCAAGCCAGATTTTAGAGGTGGCAAGATGATACGCAATGGAAAAAATATTGTAATTTGCGCGACGGCATCCGGCAGGAAGGGTTACTTCTACATGTTTATTCAGTAACCATACGATTTTATAGTCTAAGTTTTGCCGAAGTATTTCGTCAGTGATGTATTTGGGATTATCTCCATATCGCTTTCCTTTTACATTGCAGCAGACAATTTTGTCTTTTTGTACAGGAAAAATTCTCATGGAAAGGCATAATGCAGAAATAAAAAGTCCATATAATCTATATATAATATAGACTATGGAATAACAAAATTGATTTTTTTTGGCAAAGCGTTTAATTTGGTCAATCATAAATGGTTCCTCTTTCCTTAAATTAGTTGTATCTTAAAGGAAGTATAGTAGTTTGTCAAGTAAATGATAAGTTGCGAAAAACTATTGAACCTGATAGCAAAATATAGTAATATTTTCTTGTCAATTATAAAATAAAAAAGGATATTATTATGAATAAGAAAAGATTATTAGTTACAGGTTCTACTTTGCCAAGATGGGAAAATGATACTGAACCAAGATTTATATTAGATTATGCAAAAGCTATGATGAAGTATTATGATGTGACGGTTTTAGCTCCGTCAGCTCCAAATGCAAAGGAAGCAGAGGTGTTAGAAGGGGTAAATATTGTCCGTTATCGTTATTTTCCTGTTAAAAAATGGGAAACACTATGTTATCCGGGAGCGATTGTCCCAAGGATAAGAGAAAAGAAGCTTCGTATATTATTAGTACCATTTCTGTTTATAAGCCTTTATTTTAAACTGCTCCAAATCCATAAGCAGTTTGATATTATACATGCACACTGGCTGATTCCACAGGGAATAGTACAATCATTTATAAAAACTCCTTATATGGTTACCGGACATGGCGGAGATGTTACTTCTTTGAATAAAGGTATCATGAAGAAGCTGAAAGGACGCTGCATCCGTAATGCATTTGCTGTTACGGCAGTTTCTAAACCATTTGAGGATGTAATACAGGAAAATTGGCCAAATGCGAAAACATCTGTAATTTCAATGGGCTGTGATACGACAGGATTTAGTCCCAATTATAGAAAAGAACAGTTTTTTTCGCAGGGTGGAAAAAAGGTAGTTTTATTTGTGGGACGCCTGGCAGAGAAGAAGGGAGTAACTTATCTCATAGAAGCCATGAAAAATGTGGATGCCAGGCTTGTAATTGTTGGAAAAGGTCCATTGGAACAGGAACTTATAAAACAGGCTGAGGAATTGGGAGATAAAATTACATTTTTAGGGGCAAAGACACATGAGGAATTGAAACTTATATATGCGTCCGCAGATTTATTTGTGGCACCGTCCGTTACCTCAAAAGATGGTGACCAGGAAGGGTTTGGGCTTGTGATTATTGAAGCCATGGCATCCGGTCTGCCGGTGTGTGCGAGTCGTTCAGGAGGAATTGTGGATATTGTAAAACAGGGAGAGAACGGTTTGCTGTCGGAGGAAAGGGATGTAGAACAGCTGGCAGATAATATAAACAGTATTTTATTAAACAGCGATTTATATGGCAAAATGCAGGAAAAAGCAATAATGACTGCAAAGCAGTTTGACTATAGAGTTATTGCTCAAAAGTACAGGGATTTAATTGAAAAATATATGAATGAAATTGACAATTAGTGTAAAAAACAGTAGTATAGCCTTATGTAAAACGGAGGAGGAAAATTTATGAAACTGATTATACAGATCCCCTGCCTCAATGAAGCAGAGACCCTTGAGATTGCATTAAATGATTTACCCAAACATATTGATGGAATCGATGAGATAGAATATTTGATTATCAACGACGGCAGCCAGGATAATACGGTGGAAGTGGCTAAGAACTGGGGCGTCCATTATGTGGTGAATTTTAAGCAGAATAAAGGTCTTGCAAAGGGATTTATTGCGGGGCTTGACGCTTGTCTTAGTAATGGTGCTGATATTATTGTAAATACGGATGCAGATAACCAGTATTGTGGAGAGGATATTGAGAAGCTTGTACGTCCTATATTAGATGGGAAGGCTGATGTTGTAATTGGAGAACGCCCAATTGATGATACGGAGCATTTTTCTCCCCTTAAGAAGAAATTGCAGCATATCGGAAGCTGGACAGTGCGGATTGCATCTAAATCGGATATTCCGGATGCACCAAGTGGATTTCGTGCTTATTCAAGAGAGGCGGCGATGCGCTTAAATGTAGTAAACAAGTATACGTATACCTTAGAGACAATTGTTCAGGCTGGACATGAGAGGTTTGCCATGACCTCTGTGCCGATACGAACAAATGCAGAGCTTAGGGAATCCAGATTATTCAGCAGCATGTTTGGTTATATTAAAAAGTCTATGGTAACGATTGTCAGGTCGTTTATGATGTATAAGCCATTAACTTTTTTTGGAGGAATAGGAGTCGTTCTTTTTTTGATTGGATTGTTGCTGGGAATCCGATATCTGATATTTATTGTCATGGGTACAGCAGGTGGACATGTTCAGTCCCTTATTTTGGCTTCTACATTGATGATGATGGGCTTTATGACGGGAATAATTGGACTGCAGGCAGATATTATAGCAGCGAACCGTAAAATCCTGGAGGATATACAGTATCATGTCAGAAAGATTGATTATGATAATGGAACAGGGGAGAAGAAACAGGAGAATATGGAAGGGTAATGTATTGGCTTTAGAGGTGCGAAGTATGGATAATGTTATGGTTTCGGTTGTGATGCCGGCATATAACTGCGAAAGATATATCAAAACATCTATTGAATCGGTGATAAACCAGACGTATTCAAATTGGGAATTGATAATAGTTATTGACGACTCTACTGACGATACAGTGAATGTTGTAGACAGATATACCGCAAATCCCAAAATTCATTATGTTGTGAATAAAAAAAATTTGGGGGTTGCTAAAAGCCGTAACTGCGGCGTTTTGCTTGCCAAGGGGAAATACATTGCCTTTTTGGATGCTGATGATATATGGATGGAGAATAAGCTGGAGATTCAGGTAAAGCTGATGGAAGATAAGCAGGCAGTGCTTTCTTCTGTTGCAAGGGAATTGATGGATGAAAATGGTACGCTTACAGGAAAAATCATGCCGATACAGCGGGAGATCACATATAAGAAGCTGCTTTGCGGTAATACGCTCAATACCTCCGGTGTAATGATAAAAACTGAGGTGGCAAAGGAATTTCCTATGGCGCAGGATCATTTACATGAGGATTATATTACATGGCTTAAGGTTCTGCAAAAATACGGCATCGCCTATGGAATAAGTGAACCTTTATTGAAATATCGGTTTATGCCGGGAACCAAATCAGGCAATAAACTAAAGTCGGCAAAAATGACTTTTGGTGTGTACCGGGCGATGGGATTCAATGTGTTTCAATGTGTTTTCTATTTTGTTCAGTATGCAGTGAATGGTATGAAAAAGTACACTTGAGGCTGCTTATAAACTAAAGCTTATAAATTAAGAGATTATTAAGTTGTCATTTTAATTAAAAAGTGGTATAATTTCGATAGTTTTGTAATTTGAAGAGAAAATAGTTCATATATTTTTTATATCAGTGTTTTAGAATAGGTTATTAAGGAGGATAACATATGTGTGGTATCGTTGGCTACATTGGTAGTGCGCAGGCAGCCCCGATTCTGTTAGATGGTTTGGCAAAACTTGAATATAGAGGATATGATTCAGCAGGGCTTGCGGTGTACGACGGAACAGATATTGATATTATCAAAGCAAAGGGACGTCTGCAGGCGCTGCGTGATATGACCGGTGATGGTAACAGCTTAAAAGGAACAATAGGTATAGGACACACAAGGTGGGCGACCCATGGTGAACCAACGGTTTCCAATGCACATCCACATTTTAATAAGAATAAAACTATTGCAATTGTTCATAATGGAATTATAGAGAACTATCAGCTGCTAAGAGAGAAAATGATTTCTAAGGGATATAACTTTTTGTCAGAGACGGATACAGAGGTAATTGCACATATGCTGGACTATTACTATAACGGTAATCCGCTGCAGGCAATTGAAAAGGTAATGCACAGAGTACAGGGATCCTATGCATTTGGTATTTTATTTAAGGATTTTCCTGATAAGATGTTTGCCGTCCGTAAGGATTCCCCATTGATTGTAGGTGCTTCGGAAGAGGGGAGCTTTATTGCATCGGATGTTCCTGCTATATTAAAATATACGAGAGAGGTTTTTTTCATTGAAAACCGAGAGATTTGTGAGCTTTCAAGAGAAGGTATTTCATTCTATAATGAAGACTTGGAACCAGTACAGAAGGAAACAAAGACCATAGAGTGGGATATTGAAGCCGCAGAAAAGGGCGGATATGAGCATTTTATGCTGAAGGAGATTTACGAGCAGCCAAAGGCTGTATTAGATACTATCAGTCCAAGAATTAAAGATGATAAGATTGTGATTGAAGAATTGAATATGTCGGAAGAAGAGATTCAAAAGCTGAAGCGGATTTATATTATTGGCTGTGGCTCTGCATATCATGTGGGAGTGACAGGTAAGTATATTTTTGAAAAGGTGACAAGGATTCCCGTGGAGGTAGACCTTGCCTCCGAATTCCGCTACCGCAATCCGATTTTGGAAAAGGATTCACTGGTGATTATCATTAGCCAGTCAGGAGAGACCGCCGATTCTTTGGCAGCACTAAGGCAGGCGCAGGAGTTGGGGGTAAAGGTATTAGGAGTTGTAAATGTGGTTGGCTCCACCATTGCAAGGGAGGCCGACAATGTGCTGTATACGTGGGCGGGACCGGAGATTTCCGTTGCTACCACGAAGGCATACAGTACACAGCTCTCAGCATTGTATCTGCTTGCCATGTTGTTTGCGGATGCAAGGGGAATCATTTCTGCTGAAGAGTACAGTGAGATGCTTGGTGAGTTAAAGCAGCTTCCGGACAAGATTAGTGAAATTTTAGGGGATAAAGAGAGAATTCAATGGTTTGCCAGCAAGTATGCTAATGCTAAGGATGTGTTTTTCTTAGGAAGAGGTGCCGATTATGCAACAGCATTAGAGGGTTCCTTAAAATTGAAAGAGATTTCCTATATTCATTCAGAGGCATATGCTGCCGGAGAATTAAAGCATGGGACAATATCCTTAATTGAAGACGGAATTTTGACCGTTGCAGTGGTGACACAGCCGGATTTATATGAAAAGATGATTAGTAATATTGTAGAAGTTAAAACCAGGGGAGGTTATATTTTCACACTGACCAATAAGGGAAACTGTGTGATGGAGGATACCTCTGATTTTAATGTATATATTCCAAAGACACATCCGTGCTTTGCACCGTCATTGGCTGTGATTCCGTTACAGCTCTTTGGTTATTATGTATCAGTCGCAAAGGGACTGGATGTTGATAAACCAAGAAATCTTGCTAAATCCGTAACGGTAGAGTGAGATTTGGAAAGATTAGGAGGAACTGTATTTCATGAGTAAGTCGCGAAAGAAAGGGAAAAAGAGCAAAAAACTGGGTTTAATTTTATTGGCTGAGATTTTGGTATTTGCCGGTCTTGTTGGAGGATACGTAGTATATTATATCAATCATTCACTTGATTTAATTCAAACGGATGAGACGACTGTCAAAGAAGAAATTAATGTCAGTGATGCCGTAACTGAAACCATGGTTGAAGAGTATCAAACTATCGTATTATACGGTGTTGATACAAGAGATAATGTAGATATGACCAAAGAAGGAGTTACGCGTAGTGATGCGGTTATTATTGCAAGTATCAATAATAAGACAAAGGAAGTAAAGCTTGTATCTGTTTACAGGGATGCGTTTTTAGAGATGGCAAGGCCGACACCGTCAACCCAAAAGTATACACATGCATACTTTTTAGGTGGACCAACTTGTGCTATGGAGACATTGAATAAGAATTTGGATTTGAATATTACAGATTATGTTACCGTAGATTTTAAGGCTCTTACCAATGCTATTGATGCACTTGGAGGTGTAACCATTAATGTTAAGTCTAATGAGTTGAATAATCTGAATCATAATCTGGAAGAGCAGAATGAGGTGACTGGAATTTATTCAGAGGGAGTTTGGGATTCAGGAGAACAGCTTTTGAATGGTGCACAGGCAACAGCTTATGCAAGGATCCGTAAAGTTGGAAATGGTGATTTTGAGCGAACACAAAGGCAGCGTGCTGTTGTATCTGCAATGATTGAAAAGGCAAAGAAATCAGATCTTGCTACAATAAATGAATTAATCAGTGAGATATTTCCGCAGATTGCAACTAATTTGTCAAAAAAACAATTGATTTCATTAGCGGCTAGTGTGTTTGATTACGAATTAGGGGATAATATTGGATTTCCACTCGCAAATAGAACCCCAACATTAGGTTCAAAGGGTAGTGTTGTTGTACCTGCAGACCTGCTTAGTAATGTAGAATATTTACATGAGTTTTTATACCCTGAGGATACAAATTATGTTCCGTCAGAGGAAGTGAAACGAATCAGTGCAGCGATTACCAATGAGACAGGAGTCTATGATGAGTTCACTGAAGATAAAAAAACAGAGGAGCCAACCCAGACGAATTCAACGGAAAGTACAACCTCTGAAACAGGTTATTAGAATAGTATATGTGGGAAACTGTAAAAGGACTGCTTCATTAATGTAACAGTCCTTTTCTTAAATGATATGAGAGAAAAGGAGGAACTCTATTATGTGGAAACAAAAACGTATTTTTGTAAAATTTTTCTTGTTATTTTTTGTATGTTTTATTTTTGCAGGTATTCCGCTTCAGGTACAGGCAAGTACAGTAAAACAGGTGATTGTCAGTGGACCGGAGCAGATTAAGCTTACTATGGAAAATGGTAAACTTGTCAAGAATAAAATAAATCTTACCGTAGAGGTTTATTTTGAAGATGCCAGTAAAAAAGGCATTGAGATGATTAAAAAATTCGAAAGCAGTGATCCTTCTGTGGCAACTGTGGACATTAACGGCCGGGTGCGGGGAGAATCACCGGGGGTTGTTACCATCACAGCCATAACAAAGGATGGACAGGCTAAGGGAACACATCAGATAAGTGTTGTATATGAAGGTACTATTATAGATGATTCAGGAAAAGAAGTTTATTATGAAGAAGGCAAAAAAATAACGGATCGGTTTTACGAGATTGACGGGAAAATGTACTACATAACAGGTGATGGAACCAAGGCAGTCAGTTGGTATAACATTGCGGGAAACAGGTATTATTTTGATTCTAACGGATTGTATGTGACAGGGTGGAATACCATTGAAGCAAAAAAATATTATTTTGGCAAAGATGGAATTATGTTAACCGGTTGGCAGACAATAAATGGCAATAAATATTATTTTGGTAAAGATGGAGTTATGTTAACCGGTTGGCAAACGATTAACGGAAAAAGATATCGTTTTCGCGATGATGGAGTTATGTTGATAACTGGCTGGCAGAACATTGAAGGGCAAAGATATTATTTTAGTGATGACGGGGTTATATTAACCGGTTTGCAGACTATAGGCGGCAAAAAATATTATTTTAATGAAAATGGAGTTATGTTAACCGGTTGGAAGATGATTGCAGGAAAGACATACCGTTTTGGTGATAATGGAGTTATGTTAACATCTTGTTGGATGACTATAGGCGGTAAAAAGTATTATTTTAGTGATAATGGAATTATGGTGACTGGCTGGAAAACAATTGCAAAGAAAAAGTATTATTTCAGTTCAGATGGCGTGATGCAGACCGGCTGGAAGACAATAAAGAAAAAGAAATATTATTTTAACTCCAAAGGCATAATGCAAACCGGCTGGAAGACAATAAAGAAAAAGAAATATTATTTTAACTCTAAGGGTATAATGCAGACCGGTTGGAGCACGATAAAGAAAAAGAAGTATTACTTTAATTCCAAAGGTGTAATGCAGACCGGTTGGAAAAAAATAAAGGATAAAAAGTATTATTTTAATTCCAAAGGAGTGATGCAGACCGGATTAATCAAAATTAAGGGCATACCCTATTACTTTGCACAAGATGGTCATTTTGTAAGTTAGTAAATAAAAATTAGAAAAGCATTTATCTGCTTGAAAGTATGGAGAGACCGTGGTATAATTTTGGAGATTTGTTACATAAGACAAGCTGCCCGATGAAGGTCTTCGGGTATAGATAAAAAATTAATAGATGGAGGAACGTACAAGTATGAGGAATTTAATGCGACAGGTAAGAAGTAGATTTTTATTGTTATTTGTATTGTGCGGACTGGTTTTGTCTGGCGGCATAGCCAAGGCAGATACAGTAGTTCCGGCAGTACCGGAGAGCCAGACTACCGAGGATGACTCCAAAAATGATGAGGGTCAGACTACTGAAACGGAAGATGGATGGAACAGCAGTAAAACATGCTATTACAAAGACGGACAGAAAGTAAAAGGTATACAGAAGATTGATAACAAATTATATTACTTTAATTCCAAGGGAAATCTTTATAAAAAGAGTGGACTGAGAACTATTTCCCAAAAAAAGTACTATTTTAATAAAGACGGCTCATTACAAACCGGTGTGGTTAAGGTTAAAGGGAAGAATTATTACTTCCGGAAGGATACTGGTGAAAGGTATGAAGCAAAGGGGATTAAGAAGATTGATGGCAAATATTATTGCTTTACCACTAATTATTACCTTAAATCAGGCTGGTACAGGGACAGCAAGAAAAAAAGATACTATTTTGATAAGGAAACCTTTCAGGCAACAACCGGATGGGCATATATTGGCAAATTCAAGTATTACTTTAATAGTAAAGGACAGCTGTGTCAGGATGTGAGAAAGAAGCTGTCAAAGAAAGAAAAGGATTCTTATCAGATAAAGGTAAACCGTACTGCGTCCTGTGTGACGGTTTATGCAAAGGATCAGAAGAAGGGAAAATATATTATTCCGGTAGTATCATTTGTATGTTCCGCAGGCAAGGGAACACCAACAGGTACGTTTATGATTAGAGATAAACTGCGCTGGCATGAACTTATGGGACCCTGCTGGGGACAATGGTGTGAACATTTGACTATAGATATTCTCTTTCATTCCGTATATTATAATGAGAAAGGGAATAACAGGTCACTTGATGTATCAGCTTATAACAAGCTGGGAACCATGGCATCCCATGGCTGCATACGTTTGACTGCTGGAGATGCAAAATGGATTTATGACAATTGCAAGATAGGAACAAAGGTTACAATCTACAATAATAAGAAAAATCCGGGACCATTTGATAAGCCTAAGGCTAAGAAGTTAAGATCCAGCCAAACATGGGATCCAACAGATCCAACCTTATAATGTAAATAACATGTTATAATAAAGAGTTGACTCATGCAATAAAGATATTATTGCTTGTGTCAGCTCTTTTTTTAGTGCGTATTACGCTTGTTCCAGTCAAAAAATATGTTAAATGTATATGCAATAATATATAAATTTAATGAAAAGACTAATAATATGACAAAATGTCGTCTTTATTCTATTTACAAATATTTGCGTTCGTTGTAATATAT
>JAIDHZ010000257.1 GCA_029052995.1 Lachnospiraceae bacterium
ATTATACTGCGCTCATTTTCATAAGTCAGCCTGTTTTTGAAAAACTTTTCATGTCCATTTCTGTCTCTAAAACTCCTATTCTGTCATCATTTTAACTGAAAAAAGACAGAAAAACCCCTTTTTGAAGTTCCTGCCTTTTTATCAAAATTATCTTTTTACCCTAATGATTTCAGCCCTGCCCGGTATGCCGCCATCTCCTCCTCACTGTGATGATCCATCACATATTGCAGCTCTGAAATGGCGCTTTCCCTTTCTTTTGGAAGATAAACAGATAATGGATAAAAATTTGAAGAGGAATTGGCAAACAAATGTGTCCTGATCTGCAAATTCTGAATAAACACCTGTAACTCCTGCAATCTCTCTTTCTCCCCTGCCGGGACAAAACTGCCCGTCCCTGCCATATCATGAAGTCTGGTATTAGGAAATAATGTCAATGCATCTACAGAAATAAAGTATGGATTCAGCCTGCTAAACAGTCTGGCGCTGTTTACTGCATTGCGAGTTCCGCCTCCCTTTCCTGCCAGCCCGGTCATATATACAAAATAATATTCTATGCCTGCCTCATCCAGTTTCCGGCACTGCTTTAGAATATCATCTGTCGTGTAACCTTTCCCGGCAAGGGCAAGGGTGTCATCATCCCCGCTTTCCGTCCCGATACTCAGGCCATTCACTCCCATTGCCCGCAATTTTCGGAGCTGCCATACCTCCTTATTCTGAATATCACGAATACTGGCAAACATGGCAATAGACTGGCATTTAATCAGGTAATCCCTCACTGTCAGCACATAAGGCTTTAACCGTTCATAGGACAGCGCAAAAGGATTTGCCCCCGTCAGGAACAGCCGCCTTGCATGGGGCTGGTAATCCTTGATTTCCTGCAAATCCTCCTCAAACTGTTCCAATGAAACCATCCGAAAGGGCTCATTCTCATACAGATTGCAAAAATTACATTTCCCATAAGTACATCCCGCCGTCAGCTCAATAATACAGGAATCCGCCTCATAAGGCGGCCTCCATGTCCGTCCGCTAAAGTGCATAATTCTTTCCCCCTTATAAATGCCTGAGATTTTTTCGGTAATGCTCCAGCTCTTTCTCATCCACGCTGCCCGTAATCTCATTCAGAACGGCCAGCAGCTTTGATTTATCCTTTGGGAGAACCCCATATAACTGTACTGCATTGGAGGCTCCCATTGCCGCAAATTCCATCTCTATGGCAAGGTTTTCAACCAGAGTTTTCATTTCCATGTACTTTTCTTTTTCGCCCTCCGGCTGCCAGTTGCCTTTCCTGATCTCCTGATATAATTCAGAGTCCTTATAAATTGTCAGCATATTGGCACCGACCAGTTCCGGGTGCAACTGGTTACAGACCTCTGCGGTCACTTTTGCCCCCTCTGCTCCCCTGCCTTTCCCTGATATGCCCACCAGGTAGAAAAATTTATAGGATATGCCTGCCTTATCCAGACGCCCGCACTGCACCAGAATGTCATTTTTCCCATAACCCTTATTCATAAACTGCAGCGCCTCCTCATCTGCCGTTTCCATGCCTATCGTCAATCCGTCAAACCCTGCACTTTTTAACCGCTGCAATTCTTCATCGGATTTCAGCCCAATATCGGTAATCCTTGCAAAAGAGCCAATGCTTTCACAAGATGGAAAATACCTCTTTACCAAAGCAGAAATTTCCATCAGTAAATCGAATTTCAAAACGAACGGATTCGCTCCGGTCAGAAATACACGCCTGCATTCCCATCCCCACATCCGGTTCCTCTTTGCCGCCTCCTGCAAATCCTGCTCGATGTCCTCTAATGGAGACATCCGAAAAGAAAAAGGCAGGTCATTGTATAATGTGCAGAATTTGCATTTATGATGGGTGCATCCCGCTGTCGCCTCCAGCAGTAATGAGCCAGCCTCATAAGGCGGCCGCCAGATTGTTCCTGTATAGTGCATAATCATTCTCCTTTCGTACGCATCATTTGCAAATAAAATGAAATTTTATTTTTCATTTTTCTACATATAAGGTTACGCAAACCGGGGAGGATTCCACAAGTCCTGTCTTTTCTTAGTGATAGTATCTTTTTTCGTACTTAGTAGTAAAAAAGTCAGTCCTTGTTTTTTAATATGGTGTATCCTATACTAATGGTGAGGTGAGAAGAATGGCAGACAACAAATTCAGTGAAGAAAAACAGCTTGCCCGCTGTGAGCCAATGAGCAGGCTCCAGTCCTATATTGCGGGCAAATGGAAAATCCTGATATTATGGTATATATCTTTTTACAAAGTACAACGGTTTGGAGAACTGATGCGGCGGTTAGACGGCATTACGCAATCCACCCTGACAAAACAGCTCCGTGAACTGGAAAAGGACGGATTTATCCATAGAAAGATATATGAGGAAATACCTCCTAAAGTGGAGTACACCCTGACGGAGTTAGGACAGAGTTTCCTTCCTGTACTGGAAACCATGTTTGAGTGGAGTGAGAAATACCTCTGCCCGGATTATGTAAATCCATATAAAAGGGCTGACTGAAAAACACTAGCCCTATGAAGAATCGCTTATAGCGATTCTTCGCACCAAAGAACTGTTTTACAATTAAGAATAGGCTGAAACTTTATTCTCAAGGTATGTCCTTTCCTTAGAATAATTTCAGCCTATCCGTATTTTTTTCGTTTTATCTTATTTGTACTGCACTAACTCATCCATCGGTATTCTCGTCTGGTTGTGTCTGTCTTTGTCTGCCTCCGGTTCTGCTGAATATCCTAATGCAAGGATATTTACCGGCTCAAGATTTTCCGGCAGGCCTAACCCCTGTTTCAATACATCCGGCTTAAAATAACAAATCCATACGCTGCCAAGTCCCAGCTCCGTGGCCATAAGCATCATGTGGTCAGTCAGAATGGAGGCATCAATATCTGTCGTTACCATGCCGCCAAATGGGCGTGTCCATGCCTTGCTTTTATCTGCACATACCACAATCGCTACCGGGGCACTATAAATATTTGCCGATTCTGAAACTGCCGACAGCCCCTCCCTGCTCCTCACGACAATCAGCCGTACCGGCTGCATATTTGCCGCTGTTGGCGCTACATGGGCAGTCTCTAAAATCTTTTGCAGCTTTTCTTCTTCCACCGCCTGCTCTGTATAGGCACGGACAGAAGAACGTGCCTTTGCTGTATCTAATACTGACATATTCGTATCCTTCCTTTCCTTCTTAAAAATTTGACCGGTCATGGTATAGCTTATCAGAAGATGGTTCATCTTCTGATAAAAGAGGCTGCTTTTGCCTCGTAAATCTGATTATAAGAAACCGTTTTTGGGTTTCTTATGATATAATTATATCAGGAACAGATAAACAAACAATAATGCACTTTTTGGGTATATACTTCCCAAAAGGTAAGTAAGGTTTGAAGTGAAACTTCAAACCTATGAAGAATGCGAAACCAACATTCTTCCAAATTACATCGGAAATAAAGGAGAGAAAACATGACAGAACAATGCAACGGATTTACCTGCCCTGTAGAGGCAACAATCTCCCTGATCGGAGGCAAATACAAGGCAGTCATATTATGGCATCTGATGAACAACACCTTGAGGTACAGTGAACTGCACCGCAAAATGCCAAAAGCAACGGATAAAATGCTTGCCCAACAATTAAGAGAACTGGAAAAGGACGGCCTGATCAACCGTGTGGTCTATCCTGTCGTGCCGCCAAAGACGGAGTACAGCCTCACGGAATATGGTAAAACACTTGCCCCCATACTGGATGCCCTGTGCGACTGGGGCGAATACTATTTATCTGAAACACAAAACTGTAAGGAGAACTGCCAATGAAATACTTCTACATGATCTGTATGAAAAAATGGTCACAAAAGGACATTTTTATTTCATGCCAAACCATCAATAGAATCCTTATAAAAAACAATCTTATCATCCAGATTGCTTAGATATTCTGCCCATTTCTTCTGCTGCTCCAGTACATACTCCCTGTGCTTTTCAAGCATTTTCAGACGTTCCGGCATAGTGGCATTTCCCTCATACCGCAGCCTTGAATATTTCTTAATATCCTTTAGAAGCATACCAGTGTCTTTCAGACGTTTGATAAATTTTATCCATTCAATATCGCTTTCATCATAACAGCGTCTGCCGCTATCATCCCGCCTTACCCTGATCAACCCTTTCTTCTCATAATACCGCAGGGTATATTCACTAATCCCGGCAGCTTTCCCCATCTCTCCAATCCTCATAAAAACCACTCCTGAAAAAGTTCTTGACTTACACTATACTCTAAGTAATATGCTCTTATTGTAATCAAAAAAGGAGGCAAAATCAAATGGAAAACACAAGGTTTACACAGGGCATGGAACAGTTAAAGGCGATTGACGGCAAAGGAGGCGAAAATGTCATAAAGTCCCTTGAGGACATAGCGCCCGATTTAGGAAAATTCATTGTCGAGTTTGCTTTTGGTGATATTTACACAAGGGAAGGACTGACAACAAAAGAACGGGAAATGATAACCCTGTCCAGCCTGCTTACTGCCGGAGGGTGCGAGCCACAGTTAGAGGTACACATCAATGGCGCATTGAATGTAGGAATATCTCCCGAAAAAGTGATAGAAATATTTTTGCAGTGTATTCCATATACAGGATTTCCAAAAGTGCTAAATGCTGTATTTGCGGTCAAAAAGGTTTTTGCGGATAGAGGACTCTTGTAAAACAGTGTGGTTCACATCTTTTTAATACTCGTCATATGATTTTCAGCATCTGAAAAGATAATAAAAACTTACACAAAATACTTGACAACCCTCTAAAAAGAGAGAGGACATCATCCCAACAGGAAGGTGTCCTCCAAATAAATCCAAATATTCATTTTTTATTCAATCCCCCAACAAATGGGAAGTTGTAATACTCTTCAAAACAATAAATACCAAAAAACAGCAAATTCATCATTATTAAAGTTCCTATAAAGCATAGTGTTGACTGCACC
>JAIDHZ010000258.1 GCA_029052995.1 Lachnospiraceae bacterium
ATTGACCTTTGTCCATGACAGCTTAATCGACTTCTTTGCCCCGGTTGCCTTAAGTCTCAGTTTTGAAAATTGTGAATTAGAAGGGTCATTTTTATCGGTATTCGCATTCACAATCTGTTTTTCTGCCTCCTGCAAGGGTATGGTGTTTGTATTAGCCTCACCTGTGTCCCCTTTCCCCTGCACTAATGCTGCATACTGTGTCTGTGCCTCCTCAAGTTTCTTCGTTAAATCTGCAGGTATCTTCTGTTTTTCAGTATCTGTAAGACTGTCAAAAGCCTCCTTTGCAGTTTCAATTTTCTTCTTGCTGGCATCATCATTTTTCACTTCACCAATATTATTAATCAGTTTTTTGATAATATCAATATATATATTGTGAATAGCGGAAACCGTATTGTCTTTTGCTGCTTTTACCTCTTTTGCAGAATTTGCAGCATCAATCTCTTTGTTTCCTGCTGTCTCCTTTGCTGCAACCTCATCCTTCCAGGCTTTCTTTTGCTCATCTGATGCATTCTTAAGCGCATCAATCCTTTTATTCACTGTATCAACAGCATTCCCCACGTCTTTCCCTGCATCCTCTTTTTGCTTCTTCAATTCCTCTGCATCTTCTAAGGCATTATATTCTTTCTCTGCCTCGGTTAGCTTCTTTTTATCCTCTTCTGGAATCTTTTCCTTTTCCTCATCCGTCAGCTTGTCAAAGGCTTCCTTTGCTGCATCAATCTTGTCTTTGCTTGAATCATCCTTTTTCACTTCGCCGATTTCATTAATCAAATCCTTTGCAATGTTAATAATTATATCCCGAATAGAAGAAACCGCATTATCTCTGGCTGTCTCCACTCCCTTTACAGTATCTTCCGCATCTATCTTCACATTACCTGTCTCAGCCTTTGCCGCTGCCTCATTTTTCCATGCTTTCTTTTGGGCATCCGGCACCTTTTCAAAGGAATCAATTCCTTTGCCAGCTTCCTCAACTGCGTTTTCTACAGCTTTTTTTGCTTCCTGCTTTGCTCTCTCCAGCTCTTTGGCAACCACTAAAGCGCTATATTTTTCCTCCGCATCTGTAAGCTTCTTTTTATCCTCTTCCGGAATCTTTTCCTTTTCCTCATCTGTCAGCTTGTCAAAGGCTTCCTTTGCTGCATCAATCTTATCTTTAGAGGCATCATCATTCTTCACTTCACCAATTTCATTAATCAAATCCTTTGCAATGCTAATAATTATATCCCGAATAGAAGAAACCGTATTATCTCTGGCTATTTCCACTCCCTCTACAGTATTTTCTGTGTCAATCTCTCCATTACCTGCCGCAGCCTTTGCCGCTGCTTCATCTTTCCATACTTTCTTTTGGGCATCCGGCATCTTTGTAAAAGAATCAATTCCTTTTCCGACTTCCTCAACTGCGTTTTCTACAGCTTTTTTTGCTTCCTGCTTTGCCCTCTGCAGCTCTTTGGCAGCCACTAAATCGTTATATTCTTTCTCTGCCTCGGTTAGCTTCTTTTTATCCTCTTCCGGAATCTTTTCCTTTTCCTCATCCGTAAGCTTGTCAAAGGCTTCCTTTGCTGCATCAATCTTTTCTATAGCGGCATCATCATTTTTTACCTCTCCGATTTCATCAATCAGGGCCTTTGCAATATCCGTAAATATAGTATTGATATCTGCAATTGCTTTATCCTTTTCAGCGTTCACCGCATCCTCAGTATCTGCCGTATCAATTGCGTTTTTTCCAGTATCTGCCTTGCCTGACAAACTTTCCTTCCACTCTGCTTTCCGGGCATCTGGTGCATTTGTAAGAGAGTCAATCCTTTTCTCTACGTCGGCTGCTGCGCTGTCTACCTCCTGCTTTGCTGCATCCCTGGCCTCCTGAAGTTTTGCTGCGTTTTCCAGCTCAGCATAATCGTCTAAGGCCTTCTGCAGCTTTGCAACTGTATCTTCCTGAACATGCGCCTTCTCTTCCTCTGTCAGAAAATCAAACAATTCCTGTGCATCATCAATTTTATTTTTACATTCCTGGTCATAGCTTACTTCACCAATGTTTTCAATGGCATCCGGCACTATATCTGCCACCACCTTACGAATGTCTTTAACAGAATCTTCCCCAGCAGCTTTCACAGTGCCTTCTGTTACAGCGTCATGTACAGCCTGCTTTGCTTTCTCTTCCGCAGCCGTTACATTGTCTGCCAGTTTCTGCTTATCTACATCTGATAAAGATTTCAAACCATCAATTATTGTGCCGCATTCCTCTACAACCGCTTCTATTTTATCTCTTGCCTCTGTCTTTAATGGTTTAAGATCATACACGCCACTTATAATAACATATGTATCAGCTACAACTCTGCGAATTACAAACTCATATCCACGACGTTTTTCCCCATCATTAATACTCTTTGTAGCTTCTAACGAAATGCCGCCGGTAATTTCAGCCTCGAGATTCTCCAGCGAATAATCATTACTTTCTGCAACTATTTCAAATGTATAATCCTCTTTAAAAGGCAACGGGTTCATGGTCTTGTAAATCACCCGATAGCCATCTCCTTCTGAAACTTCTATTGTAAATTTCCTTGGGAGCACCGTAACAGTCTCAGACCAAGCACCTGCATTTCCTGAACTGTCAATGGCTCGAACCAAATAATAATATGTAGTTCCTCCCTGCAGATTTACTATCTTACAGCTTGTATCATTTATGTTTTCCTTTAGTATAGTCTCTGCCTCTGAGTCAGGAACATCATATTGCAGACCTACTTTAACTTCATACGAAGCAGCACCCTCTACAGCCGTCCAACTTGCCGTAAATGATGTTGCTGAATCAGCCGTAATCTCTTTTACAACTTGCGGTGCAGTAAGTATACTTGTATTCCCGGAATCTGCATATGTGGCACTTGTCACACTTTCCGCATATACCGTGTCCAAACCAACTCCATTTAAAGTGGATGCCGTCATTGCC
>JAIDHZ010000259.1 GCA_029052995.1 Lachnospiraceae bacterium
GTGTCTCCCAGTTTTCCAGCCATATGAGTTACTTTGCCCAGAACAGTCTGCACCTTGTTATCATTCTTTTGAATCTGCTCCTGCTTGGCATTAAGCAGATATTTCGATACAAACACCATCAGCACAATGACAGCCGCCAGACTCAGCGAAAGGCAGATGGTTCTAAGCACCACTTCCGACCAGAAAATAGATGTGTCCGGTCTTGTCACCGGATTAAACACGAACAAAATAATCAGTGTCACTACCTCCATGCCGGCACACAAGACTACATGCTTGACATCCAGAAAAAAGGACATCAAAACCAAAAAGTAAAAAGCAAACATCCATGATTCCTTTGACGTGAATATCCATGTAATCAGATTCAGATTCAATATGCAAAGAATCGCCAGATACATTTTGATTGATCGCTCATATTGCTGTGGCAACACCTTATACTGCATGCTCCTGTGAATCAGCGCCCCCCCTATAATATCCTCTAGCACAATAATAATTTCAAATACAAGCAGTATTGGCACGGATACGGCTGGATACAGACCGAACGCTTTCATCACTGGAAATACAATCCCTGCTGCAGTAACGCTAAACATAATGACACCCAACAGAAATATTACAACCTTTTTTCTGTACTCCTGTAAAACCTCATTATCATTCATCATTCCCTCCCCCTCACTTTTTACATCTTATACAATATGGCATTCATGGAATACCCCGCTGCTACCGAACAGAAGACAAGGTAACCTTCTTTTTCCATGGAGTCCCAGATGGCATTCAATGCCACAATAGGGCTTGACACCCCTGTATAACCGTACTGATCTCCGATAAATATGTACTTGTCCTTGTCAACTCCTAATTTTTCCAAGGTGAGCAAGTTGTCCGCATCAGAAAACTGCGAAAAGACAAAACGGGTTACTTCTTCTATTTTGACACCGTTCTTCTCCAGCAGGCGCATAATAATCTTCGTCCAGTTGTCAGACAAAAAGCTGAAATCAAACGGATTCCATGCCATCCGACGCTTTTCCTTAGGAACCTCGTAAAGCAGCTCCTTGGAGTGACCACACTCCGGAAGCACAATCGTGTCGTGATAATCAGAATTTGTCAGATATTCCGAATCGATAATCCCCCTCTTCTCCTTCTCCGTAACTTTCTCCAAAACCAGTGCCGCAGCCGAATCACCAAAACTCGGATATGCAACGGAATCCTTATACCTTACAACGGAACTCACATGCATACTGCCGACAATTAGAGATGTCTTTAGCGACGCCCTCTGCTGCATATTTCCTGCAACCATGTCCATTGCTACAAGCATACCAATGCAGTTGCAGTTCATATCAAACACGCGGTTAGCATTTTTCGTTTTCAGCATATGATTGAGTTTGAGTGCATTGGTCGGTGAATTATACTCCGGTGTATCTGACGCAAAAACAATCATATCAATCTCATCCGGATCCATTTCCAGCTTTTCTATTGCATTCTTCGCTGCCTCACATCCCATGGACAAGGAAGATTCATCCCTGTCTGCAAGAAAGCGTTTCTGCCGGTTCAAGTGCTTCATCAGACCATCCACATCCACTCCCAGACTTCTGAAATGCTCTATAAAATATTCATTGCTGACTTCATGTTTGGGGGTATAAATACCGGTTCCTCTTATGATTATGTTCTGCTCCATCCTAATCCTCCATCTACTGTACTTTTTGCCGTTTAGATGTAATAAAACTAGTGTGCTGTACCGTTGATATTTAACATAATAACATTTTCTATAAACTTATATTCTTCAAATATTATATGTATTGCAATTATGCTAAAAATGAATGATACAGCACACTAGCATGTAAACTATTATTCAAACAAAGTCGTTTAATCCGTCCTTAAATTTTTAATATTAGTATAGCATGTCTACCTATTTTTGTCAAAAATGTCTTACTAAGCGTTTGATTATTTTTTGCAAAATCAGTAAAATTGTTACCATTCCTTCTTTATAAAAACATCGCCATTCAGTATATTTTCACCTGCAAACGAAACCGTTTATAAAAAAATATGGAGCTGCCATCGGCAGCCCCTTTCTTATCTCGGAAGCATAATCCTTTACTTAACGTCCTGTTTTCAAAGTCAACACCCCCGCTACAGAACAGCGGAGTTGTTGAGCCTCGCGGCAGTCGCCAAATGCGAGCAAGCTCGCACTTGGCTCGTTGCTTCACAGGAATCATTCCTTCAAAATTACAAGCCTCTCCCCTTCTGACACAGAATCAGAATCCTTCTCATTCATCTGCTTTATGCGCTCCACCGTTGTATAATAACTCTTTGCAATCCCCCAAAGCGTATCATCTTTTTTGACAATATAGCCTATAACACCGGGCATTGCTTTTTTCCGTTCCATATTAATCGGCGTAAGTTCTACATCAAGTACCGCTCTGGCACTTTCATTTGTAAAGGCCAGCACCTCTAAAGATACCTCCGCTTTTATTTCTATCTGATTTTCATTTAACATCATTGCCGTAATCTGATCAATAAACGGAACAATGGAATAGGTCACATCCTCCCGCATTCCAGGCACCTCAATCTCATAAGAAAATGGAATATCAAAGGTTCCCGATGCAATAGCACCATTTTCCGCTTTGTTAAGATAAGTAATCTGTGTGCCAACCACGCCCTCCACTAAAATACCTTTTGCAGAACGTGCTGTTTCTTCGATAGACACGGAACCCTCCACATTACAAATCTGCAGTACTGCCTGCTGCCCCTGCATCATTACCGTGTCTGTAACTTTTGTCTTTGCACAGTTTCTAAGGAGTAAATGCTGCATCGTAAAATTCCGCCATTTAGGATTCATCTCTACCTCGGTTGAGTATGCATCCCGCAAAAGATTCAACTCCTCCATTCCATACAGTTTAATCTCTGCTGTAAACTCTGCAGTAATGTCAATCAGACGGTCTTCACCATTTTCATCCGGTGCCACCGTAATGTTATACTGGTTTAAGGAAATCACACTTCCGGAAATCATATCCTCTAATGCTTCCTCTTCCTCAACCTTCTTCTCAAAAGGCACTTCCAGAGTAAAATACTGCAGAGGCATCCCCTCTTCCTCTGCGGTATAAATCAGAAATACACAAAGATTTCCTGTCGCTAACAGATATCCATCTGCGGTCTTAATCTGTACACCGGTTACAGACATGCTTTTCCAGATTACCTGATAGATATTAGGCTTGTTTGCGGGAATCTCTACCTGTTCCTCCACCATCAGATTTTCCTGTTTTTGAAGTCTGAGATTCATCATTGAATATGTTCCATGTAACATCTTAGCTCCTGCCAAATCCTCAATGTCTGTAACAGCTGAAAAATTCTCATTTTCCTTCACCTGATAATCCAAACCAATCAAGGCTTTCAAACTAATCTTACGGGAATGTAGCATTGTTACCGTCATATCATTAAGACTGGCATGTACCTCTATGTAATCTGTCTCCTTGGTTCCATCTGCATTTACATATTCCACAAACGGTACCCTGCCTTCTAAACTGTCAAAAACACTGCCCTCTTTATCCGCACAGTACAGAATCTGGTAATTCAGTGTTCCCTTTACCTGAAATCGATCCACCATTGCCTTGGCTTCGTCAATCACCACATTTCCCTTTACCAATACAAGCCGCTCAATATCTAAATGGCTGTCCGGAACATTTATCGTATCATCCATTGTAAACTGCATTATATTCTTTAGCTTCCACGTATAATTGTGAATTTCCTTTTTTATAAATTCCATACTGCCTCCTAAAGAAAAACATTCTACCTCTCTATCACATAGTATATGTATGATTTTTCTTCTTTAGAACCTCATACTATTTAAAAATCACCTGCAAACCGTAAAGCTCACATTTTACTGCAATCCACGGATAAGATACCAGATTATCTTCTAACGTATCCGCTTCTACAGAGGTCAGATCCGTATCAACATAAATAGCATTTTCTGTCAGATAAAGCTCTGACATAATTACATTCAGATCTGTACGGTTCTGCGCACCATATCCTACTACAATATACAGATAATCCTTGGTGCGGTATGTCAGCTTAAATGGTTCTTTACGTTTTTCTTTAATCATATCCGCCAGTTCTTCCGGTAATTTAGTTTCATCGCATATTGTATAATCCAAGTCCTTTATTTTCTTGTCCTTTGCGTTTTCTAATTTACAGCCGGTTAATGCTGCAATCAAAAATCCGCAAAGCGTAAGTAAAATAAAAATGCGCTTTTTACGAGACACAGCCATCCCCCATTTTGCAATAAGATACGAACAAAATATATTATAATATATGAATAAAGGATTTAAATATACCTTCATTAAATTATCTGTTCATACCATATCAACAGGGAATGGCTGTTTGCTCTATTTAAACTGGTGTACACCTAATTGGAATTTTGCGCCTTGTACATATTGGGAAAAGAATAAATATTTTTTCATTTCCTTTTTCTTTCCATTTACTTTAATCGTAGTTGACCCCTCTAATACTGAAATAGCCGCTTTTCGGCAGGACTTCATTTCTCCTGTAAATTTGTTTTTCTTTTTTTGTTTATCATAAACCTCATATGCTTTATTTAAACTTCCGTTGCTAACCGGGGAAAACTGTCCGCTTTGGTAAATTACCTTCTTAATACTATTGGGAAACTTTTTACTTCTTACCCGGTTCATTACCACTATACCAACCGCTTTTTGCCCTGCATAACTTTCACCTCTAGCCTCACAGTATATAATCGTACTCATATACCGGAGATCCTTTTCCGAATATTTTTTTACTTTTTCTTTTTTTGTAATTTTTACTATTTTATCATTGGCAGCAGCTTTAGCTGTAGATACCCCGCATGACATAGATAACATAATGCATAATGCAAATGATGCTACAATTACAGTTACTATTTTTCTTGAATTCATATTGGTCATACTGCATGCAGCCCTATATATCTAAAACTGCATACATACTCCTTTTCTTTTTTTGTTACTGAAAATTTTCACAAAATTAATACATTTCGCAATCATTTTGTAACATTTCTGTAACAAAATATACAGTAAATCTTAAGAAATGTCAATATGTTTACTGCCGATAAATTTTGACAGCTTTCCCATTTATTCTCATATTTAGCAGATTTCTTTAAAAATAGAATATATTATTATTTTTTTCATATCATATAAACCAAAGAATATATTTCCTCTAATCTTGTCGAAAAT
>JAIDHZ010000026.1 GCA_029052995.1 Lachnospiraceae bacterium
GCTTTGAAATATGCTGTCTTTGCAATTCTGTCTTGACTGCCACTGGTGAAAGAAGAAGTAGTTGCTCCTCATATTTTCCCTCTAGATGAAATCTCGAAAACATGGCATACCCAATCATCGAATCCTTCTCATCCACCATAATCAATTCTAACTCCGGTAAATAAAATTTCTTACTTCTTATCTCTTCTACAAGATTCCTTACTAATTTTCCATTTTTTACACCTTCCGATGCCGTAAATACATTTTCTACAAAATCTAATGATTCCTCCATGTGTTTTTCATCCATGCTTTTAATAACTTGAATACTCTTGTTCATTCCTTTATTTCCTCCAATTCTTTTCATATATTTACATGATAGCAAAAAAACAATCTAACAAAAGCAACTAAATTATTATAATAAAAAAGTAGAAAAGAGTCTGCCGCACCAAGCAAAAATTATACAAGATATAGTTTCTCGCATTATAATATGCTATATCTTACAAAACTTCTTAATGCTACAGACTCTTTAAATTATTTACCTTTTTGCTTTGATAATATTTTATAGATTCCCTGTGTAGAAATATGATATTCTTCTGATAAATCAGCAACCCGGTCACCTTTTAAGTATTTTTGATAAATCTCTGTATTTCTTCTATGAAGCAACTTCCTTGTATCCGTATTCTGTCCCCAACATATACGTGTTTCTTCCTTTTTGGGAATATAGATGTTTTCACCATCTACATATTGCTGAATCTGTCTTATCAATTCAACAGGCAATATTTCTTTTCCGTTTTTATAGCCCACACATCTGCCTCCAAATCCTTAGTATCAGAATACATAGGCTATCAAAATGCGACAGCCTATGCTGTGCATACCCTCTCTATATACTTCTTCAACATGCAGTTTTCCTCCTTTTCCCATGATTTAATAATATAACAGATTTGAAGGGATATGACAATTCCCCTTTTCATCAATCATTGTATCCTTTATACAGATTTCACCTTCCTTTTTTGAAAACAATTTACTGCTTTATCCATCTTCACCAAAAGCTCCTATAGGGCATTTTATCATTCAGATATCCTTATCTCTGTGCGTTCGGAAAAAGCCTTTCTCCTAATCATAAAATATGCCGCCAATACTGCAGCCCCTGTAATCAGCCACGAAACCGGATATACACTCATCAGCGTTTCAAAGTCAGGAAAACGTTTAAATATTGTATAAATCCAAAGGATGCGAAATACACAGGTTCCAAATATTGTAATAACAGCGGGCATCATAGAATGCCCAATTCCTCTTAAAGAGGCACCTCCCACCTCAAAAGTTGCAGCAATAAAATTAAACGCCAGGATATGCATCATACGGATTTTAGCATACTCTGCCACCACTGGGTTTGATGTAAATAATGTTACAAAAAATTCTCTTCCCAGTACAAAGGTCATGCTCATGCTTCCCGTAATCAGCATTCCCAAAACCATACAAAACAAAAAAATTCTCTTGCAGCGTTCATATTGCTTTGCCCCAAAATTCTGACTGGTAAATGTGACCGCTGCCTGATTGAATGCTCCTAGCACAAAATATGTAAAATATTCAAAGTTTAGTGCCACTGCGGAGCCTGCAACTGCATCCGAACCCAGACCATTGAGCGCCGTCTGAATGCAGACATTCGCAAACGAGAAAACCATTCCCTGCAATCCCGCCGGAACACCAATACGCAAGATATTCACAAGTTCTCTTTTTGAAATCTTCAATTTTTTATAGGATAACCGGATGGGTTCTGATTCATGGGAAAGATAATACCAAATCATTCCTGCACTAATCACATTGGAAATAACCGTTGCTATTGCTACACCAGCCGCCCCTAAACGGAAAACAAGAACTAAAAACAAGTTTAACCCCGCATTTATAACACCTGACAGCACAAGACAATACAACGGTCGTCTTGTATCCCCAATGCTTCTCAAAATTGCAGCACCAAAATTATAAACCATAATAAATGGCATTCCCAAAAAATAAATTTTCAAATATACAACAGCATACTTCAATACATCAGATGGTGTATGCATCCAGATTAAAACAGGTCGGGCAATCAAAATTCCCAGCACAAGCAAAAATATTCCGCTAATCATCGCTATCGTCATCGCCGTATGAACTGCATCTTTTATTTTCTTCTCATCCTGCTGACCGATATAATTTGCAATGACCACATTTGCTCCTACAGAAATCCCTACAAAAAGATTAATCATCAAATTAATCACAGGACCATTACATCCGACTGCCGCCTGCTCCTGACTGCTCACAAATTTACCGACTACCGCCACATCCACAGAATTGAATAACTGCTGAAGGATACTACTGACAGCCAAAGGCAATGCAAAAATCAGCAATTTACCCAGCAGCCTGCCATGAAGCATATCCATTCTTTTTGATTCTTTTGTTGCATCCATTTTATATTTTTCTTATCCTCTCTGTTTATTTTTACTCTTTTAAGTTCCTTCTCCTTATCAAAGACAACACTTAGATTTTTATTGCGTTAAAATGATAGCACCGCTAGAAAATCCTGTCAATCAAAATGAATTTACAAACAGATAAATTCAGGATCTCCCAGCAGCCTTAGGACATCCTACCATCCTTATCCACTATATTCACCTCCACTGTCATTCAAGCAGCGCTATGCAATCGGATTCGATAAAATCATCAATACCTATGGTAACAGCAATCTATGCTTTCTATAATCTTGTTGACGCTTATTTTGTCGGCGGATTAGGGGAAAGCCAGATGGGGGCAATCTCCGTGGTCTACCCTCTCGGACAGGTCGTTGTCGGCCTTGGTCTGTTGTTCGGCAACGGTGCAGCTTCCTATATTTCCAGATTGTTAGGTCGTGGAGATAAGGAAAATGCAGATAAGGTTGCAAGTACCGCTTTATACAGCAGCGTATCCGTAGGTGCAGCCATCATTATTATTTCTATGGTGTTCCTGCATAAAATTGCGGTTTTTAAATTTTATTCCTCGCAAAAAATATGCCTGATTTACTCATTCGCATTTCTGCCCATAGCAGTACAATATATCTGAAAAAATAGAAAAGGAGATTGTGTTATGAATACA
Organism: Lachnospiraceae bacterium; assembly: GCA_029052995.1. Lineage (GTDB taxonomy): Bacteria > Bacillota > Clostridia > Lachnospirales > Lachnospiraceae > CAG-590. Next base: position 3,082 of record JAIDHZ010000026.1, read on the forward strand.
CTTTTAGAAGCAAAAGAAGTAACAAAAATTTACGGAAGGTCTGGGCATCCCAGTCTGAATAAGGTATCTTTCCGTGTGACTGAGGGAGAATTTATCGGAATTATGGGGGCATCTGGTTCAGGAAAGACTACGCTGCTCAATGTTCTTTCCACGATAGATACACCTACAAGCGGAAGCATCCGGATAAACAACGTGAACTTGAAAAGCCTTAACCATACAAGTGCCGCTGATTTCCGCAAAGATAATTTAGGCTTTATTTTTCAAGAGTATTTTCTGCTTGACAGCCTTACCATCCGTGAGAATATATCCGTTCCTCTTACCCTTCAGAAACTGCCGCCCCAAAAAATTGAAAGTATGGTGCGAAGTCTGGCAGAGAGATTTGGCATTGCATCACAGCTTAACAAATACCCTCATGAATTATCCGGCGGTCAACGTCAAAGAGCATCCGCAGCAAGAGCAATTGTAAAGAAGCCGAGCATACTGTTTGCCGATGAACCGACAGGGGCATTGGATTCCAGTTCAGCTACTGAACTGCTAAACACTCTGTACGAAGCCAACAAGGAACTGCATACTACGATACTGATGGTAACTCATGATGCCTATGCAGCAAGCTTTGCTAACCGTATCCTCATTTTTAAGGATGGGTGCATCATCAAGGAACTTATGAATCAAGGAAGCAGCAGACGTGCTTTTTACGAATCCATTGCTGCGGAAGTAACGAAACTGGATACTGCAAGATAAGGAGGGCCCAGAATGTATACTCTATCTATAGCATTTAAGAATTTAAGGAAAAATTTTTCATTTTATGCACTTTACATCCTGTCCGTGTCGCTTGTCATTACCGTATATTTTGCGTTTACATCTTTTTCAATGAACAATGTAATGCTTGAAAAAATATCGGGGGATGGTAGGGTAGAATCCATGTGCAGGGTTATCTCTGTCTTTCTTATAGCGTTCGTGATTTTTTATATGTCATACTCCAACCGCTTCTTTTTAAGGCGGCGTACCAAAGAGCTTGGAATATATGCGTTATTGGGGTACAGAAAGGGGAGCATACTTTCCCTGTTAATATCCGAAAATGTTATAATCGGCATCGGCTCCCTTATCATAGGACTGGTTTTAGGTGCCATTATGCATAAAGGCATTGTATATGGGACAACGATTCTGTTAGACCTGTCAATAGATAATTCACAGATTTCTTTCTTTAATTTGAGTGCCATTGCAAATACGATTGTTTTTATTTTTGGGGTTATATTTGTAATGGCTCTGTCAAATGCCCGATTTCTTTTCAAAACATCACTCATGGATTTAGTACGGTTTGAAAAAAGTGCGGAAAGAAAAATGAAATTCAGAAAGATATCTGCCATACTTGGCTTTATTTTAATTATTGTTGGTTATGTATTGGCATTGGACATTTTTCGTGGTGCTGATTCTTTATGGTTTTCGGTTGGTTTTTACCCAACAGGACTGATGACTGCTATGTCAATAGTGATAGGGACTGTTCTATTCATTGCATCATTTCTTCCTTTTGCAGTTGAAAAAAGCAAGCAACGTAAAAAAACTTTTTATACGGAAATCAGAATTGTGACAGCCCCTAATTTCATTTACCGCATACGTTCTAATGCTAAGACATTAATCATGCTCACACTTTTATCGGCAGCAACATTGACTGTTTCGAGCGTAATGGCACTGTCACTTTTTTATCCGATTGCCGCTGTTGCACGAATTGCCCCTTCTGAGTTGGAATTTAGAATTGAGAATGAGCGTCAGGCAGACGATGTAAAGCTGCTCATAAATCAATATGCACCTGAAGATTTAGTAACTTTTATCCAGACCGATATTTTTAAGGTTTCCGCATCTGCTGAAAGGCTTCCTATAGAGTACAGTTTCGGGACTTCAAAAGGCGATGCCGACAATGAAAAAATATTACGGGAAGAAGGATTTGAATGTATTTCCTATTCACAATATACCGCTCTTTTGCAGGCACAGGACAGAAATGACATTGTCCAAAAGCTGTCAGAATTACAGGATGATGAGTGCATCTTAGTAAAATATCAGCCAAATTCAGATGGCAGTGATGAAACCGGCTGCATCTATTCGCTGAACATCAATAACAACAGTATACCGTTTACTGTAAGAGAAACAACTCTTAATAATCCGATTTCTTTTGCAAACAGCATAGGAACAATAATTGTAAGCGATAATGTGTATGAGCGGATAAAAGCAGGTACGGCAACAAAAGTAAGTATTTTAAGCATAAACGGTGAAGCAATTGAGGATAATGAAAACCTGTTTGAAGAAATGAAGAGCCTGCTTGGTAACAGCCCTTATTTGCTGGGACATTCCCATAGAGTAAATGAGATTATGGCTGCAAACAGTTCAACCTTTCTTCTGATTGCCTTTCTGGTGGTTCTGTTTTTTATCGCAACGGGGAGCATTTTGTATTTTAATAATATCTCCGCAGTTTCTGATTCAAAAGCAGATTATGAAATACTCAGCAAGATGGGATATACAAACAGGAAGCTAAAAAGAATTATCAAAAAACAAATTTTAACTTTTTTCAGCATTCCATTCCTTTTTGGATTGGCAGACTGCATATTTGCAACGATTGTTTATAAAACGGGGCTTATGCAAAATCTCCTTGGAAATACGATTACCCTTTATTTCCCTACTATGATTGCGGTAGCTCTGACAGCTTCCATATATTTTATATATTATTTCATTACAGTCCATACCTGTTGTAAAACAGTGATAAAGCATTAACCATAACCAAGCTGTCGGCAGAGTACCGACAGCTTGGCATTCTTTATCTTGATATGAAAACATGGTATAATATGAACACTTGGCGAGGTATTGGCGAGCCTAGTGAGAATATATACCTGTACACTTAGTGAGGTATTGGCGAACTTAGTGTACAGGGTGTAATGCTGAAAAAGTCATAAAGGAAGTGGTGAAAATGAAAAGCACGGTATCAAAAACGTTATTCCTGACAAATTACCTGCTGCTTATCTTTTATATGAGTTGGAATATAAACGAAAAACAAACTGCTATAAACAGCGGTGTCCCGCTTCTTATATCCAGTTTTATGCTGATAGATATTACCTACATTAGTTCCTGCAATATCAGAGAAAGCAAAGTAATGAATCTGTTTTGCGGATTATTAGCTTTAGACAGTTGGTATATGATTTTATCATTTGAAGAAGGACTTCCCAAGCAAACGATTCTGACTATACTTCACCCTGTAATATGCTATTTGTCAATTAAATTTGTTCTGATGTTTTTGTTTCAAGGAAGTGGATATAATTTTAAAAGAATAACGGATATTTTTCTGTTTATAACGTGCGTTGGTTCTCTTATCGGTATTTTCATATCCGACAGGGTATTTGCCTGTTTGTACGGAATCCATCTTTTGACCGGATGCATGTGTTTTGTCTTTATACTGATATACCACCGTAAAAGAATTGTGTTCGTCCTAAAAAGCGAATGGAAATATATCCTGTTTTCTGCCGTATTTACTGTATGTTTCTTTTATATATACTATTTCGCTACATTGCATGTAAAAAACCATATTACTAACTTTGGGGTATATTTGACAATGCTTCTTTTTGTTATTAGCGTTCATGGCATAGTGATGAAAGAGAATTCCAGTTATCCGCTCTCCACTGTATTCAGTAAAAAGCAAACAGCGTTTATTGTTTTTCTGTTCCTTACTATTTCCGGACTTATAACAGCACTTACAAGGGGTGGCTATAAGAATTTGTTTATTACAGTAAATATGGTATTTGCTTTTATTTATATCTGCAACATGATTTTAGGCAGAAATTTAATGCAGGGGAAAAACAGACTTATCAAGGAAAGTAAATATAATGAGGCTCTTAGAGAATTAAAGCAGGAAGAAGCATTAAAATCAGAATTTGCAAATTTTCTTCATGACGACGTACTGCAAGACCTCCTTTCCATAAAAAACATGGCAGCGAAAGCCCACAGACCAAATATACAGGATATCATTATTGAAACGCTTGATAATCTGAATAAACATATCCGAAAGCAGATGCAGGACTACCATCCTGCTATTTTAAACAGCCTGACTATCAAAGAAAACTATCAGAATCTGATTGAAGCTGTTTCACAGTCTTTTCCAGAGCGGAATATTATGGTATCTTTTGACTGTTCTGACATCCTGTTCTTAGTTGAACCATATAATGTGTTGATATATCGGCTTCTCAAAGAACTTCTTACGAATGTTTATAAACACTCTGACGGCAATCGGGCCTGGGTGACGCTTACGCAGGAAAATGGAATCATTGAATTGTGCGTCAGTGATGATGGAACTGCATGTACTGACTCTGTTCTCGCAACAGATAGCACAAAGCATAAAGGGATTGCCACGATTACTGAATGGGTAAACAACATGGAAGGCTCAGTCCATTTTTTGGATAACACACCCCATGGCATTTGCGTACAAATTACACTACCAATGAAGGGAGATGATTCTTATCAATATTTTGTTAGTTGACGACCATAAGCTTTTTGCCAAAAGCCTATCCGTTGCTTTAGATGAATATAATGAAATTGAATATTTCTATTCGACACAGGACATTCAATGCATAGATAAAGTGATTTGCGAAAAAGACATTGATATTGTTTTAATGGATATTAACCTTGGCGACTTAAGCGATATGGATGGTTTGAAAATAGCTTCAGACCTTTTAAAATCGAGTCCTGCTATAAAAATAATCATCCTTACAGGATATGACCTGCCCGTGTATAGGCATGAAGCAAAGAAAATAGGCATCAGTGGCTTTCTGAATAAAAATATCAGCCCGGATGACCTAATATCTTCATTAATTCGTGTTTCTCACGGCGCCACTTGCTTTCCATCTGAAAACGACAAAATAATTATTGAAGATTTAACAAGTATGGAAAAGAAAATATTGCAGCTTATCAGCAATGGAAAAAAGCGAAAATGTATTGCAGAGGAACTGTATATAAGTGAGAGGACACTGTCTAACCATTTGCAGCATATATTTGAAAAATTAGAGGTTTCTTCTGCCGTAGAAGCCATAACAAAATCGATCCAACTTGGATATATACCACCCATATGCTAATGAGGGATATGTAAAGCAAAGGAACCAGAGGAATAAAACCTCTGGTATTTTTTCGCCTTTGCCCTATCTAATAAGTTGATTAAAGATTTACAGTGCTATTTCTCAAATATTTTCTGCTCTACGTCTTTGCTTTCGGCTCTTTTACTCCTCAATATCAGGGTTTTCTTCAATTATGTCAGGTATATTGTCAATAATGTCTTGTAAACAGCTTGCTTTCTCAAGCATTTTCATTGTTGGTATATGGGGAGAAGCATATATTCCTCTCCAAAAATATTCATCATATTCTGTGCGATTTTTATATGCCAAAATTGGTTCATCAATAGAAAATTGAGCATTTACGCCCGGTTTATTTCCTCTTGCATCAAGTTTTATCCATTTACGATTTAGAAATACTGCATTATAGCCATGAACACAATATCCCAAAGAGTTATCATTTGCAAGTGTAATATGCTGATAACAAAATCCTGTTGGAAAACCTTGAGAGCGAAGTAATGCTGCAAGCAAATTCGCTTTTGCATGACAAATGCCTGTTTTATAATAAAGGACATCGGAAGCCTTTGCGGTTATGATTGTCGCATTACAATCGAATGAATGCGGAATCTCATCACGCACAAATTCATATGCAACTTTAACTTTTTCCAAATCTGTCATGCTCTGCCCAAACAGTTCCGAAACCCCATTCCGGATAATTTCAGAATTATAATCTATATACTCATTATTGGATAGAAAAGCATTCATAAACTTAATCCTCCTTTAGTTTCTGCGGATACGATGTAGTATGTAATTTTCGCCTAAGTGCTTGGTATCATATCGGCAGAGGGGTATTTTTTCATACACAAAAGAAATATGTATTCCACCCTACGTTATTCTTTATAAATTGCTAGAAATGATGTAATTTTCCCATAAGTATATTCACCCTCGATTAAGCCAAATTCAGGGTCATAATATTTGCCATTATAGAACAATACCCAATGAGTATATCCGCCATTTGCATGAACGGTTAAAATGGAGTACTTATAAGGCTCAGGATTTTTCTTTGATATACGGGTATTCTTTTCAGCATGGCGTATTTCGTATTTATCAAGTATTTCTATAAGTTGCCCAATACTGGTTGAACCGTTTGTTTTCATATCCTTAATCACAACATTTATGTCTTTGCCCGTAATCATTGCGATACACGCCTGCCCACATGTTTCAAAAGTTGGCTGTTTAATCAATTCCATAATTTGCACCAAGCCTCAAGCGAAAATGCGTGCATTTTCATTTGAGGCGCAAACACAAAGGGTGAAAGATGTGTGTTTGCATTTTATCCTTCCTTCTTTTTTCTTTCACCCTCTTCTCCTCCATTCTGATTCTAACTATATTATGAAAAATCCGTATGTAAGTTTCCTCCTGTTACTGCATTTACATGAACAAACACGTCCATATATGCAATCCCCTCCTTATCGTACACATACTCATACCAAGACAATATATTGTCCTCTGGTTTTTCTTTAAAACCTTTTGCACCCAAATATTGCATAATTATTTTGTATGCGTTAGGAATGCGTTCAAAAGCATTTTTAAACGGTTCGCATATTGAAATTACCGCATAATCGGCTTCCTTTTGCTCTGCAATTTCCACTCCTGATATGTCGTTTCAAACACCTGTGGCAAAATATAAGCGGCCACATAACCTTGCAACCCAAATCTGCTTTTTTGTTCTAAAGACACATATGGAAAATCCCACCCTATTCTTTTGGCATTTTTATCGAATGCCAAAAGTCCCGAATCCTCTGCCCAACGCTCTAAATATGTGTTCACATCCTTTTCCGGCTGTGGAGAAATCATCACATAACGCGCCATTTTGAATGGCTGCACTGTTTCAATTCTCACTTCAGAATAAATATCCTCATTCTCCACTAAGTTTTTTCTTACCAGTTCGTCCAATTTGCATGAGAAAAATTCACATATCTCAACTAATTTATCTAATTCCGGAACAGTGTCTCCCGATTCCCATTTTACAATTGTTTGGCGTGATACTGCCATGTGTTCCGCAAACCCTTCCTGTGTGATTTTCTTCTGCTTTCTTAGATACTGAATATTTTTTCCTAAATTCATATTTTTCGTCTCCAAATTTTAATCCTAATATATATCATAAAATAGCGAAAAACCACCACTTATTGTCTGCGTTTTCATTCTAAAATGTAAACTGCTGGTTTACATTTTAGTTAATATCTAACATTATAAGGCTATCAAGCAGAGATTTGTCAACGTTAAACATAAACATTCTATCACACTCTTTCTTATGATTCCATTAAAATTTGGTTAGTCAATCTTCGCCTTATTCTGTTCAATTATCATCGCAGGGCTGCTGTGGGTCAGTGTAAGGCTGTATTTGCCGTCCTTATAGGCAAGCTCCTTTGTGATGTCTTTCTTTCCTGCCGACATATAGTATTAGCATATAATTTCCTTGTCATATGAATATTATGGTGCGGCAGAGCCGCTTGTCCGGACTAACGGAGCCACTTTAACCAATAACTATTTTACTTGTGCCGGTTCAAGCCCATAGACTTCTCTCATGGAAATATCCTTGGAAGGATCTGCACTTTCAATATCAATTTTATAAGAATCATTTGAGATACGATCCATGATTGCATCTGCAAGAGTGCTTTCGCCTCTGTAGATCTGCTGATACCATTCTGATTCACGATACTGTGAACAAAAAATGATAGAGCTTCTCTTGCGTCTCTTGTGAATAAATTCATAGAGAGCCCGTGCTTCAGATTCGGTCAGTTTCAGTAATAACCATTCATCAATGATTAATAAGACCGGATTTGTGTATTTCTTAAGCACATTTACGAAGTTCCCATATGCCCCAGCTGACTGTAAATCCAGGAGCAGATCCCGAAGACGGACATATTTTACTGTGTAATACTGCTTGCAGGCTTCCGTGCCAAAGGCACAGGCCATGTAAGTCTTACCGCTGCCAGTTGCACCAGTGATAAAAATGTTGCGGTACTCCGCGATGTATTCACAGGTCGCAAGCCGGGTAATTAGTACACTTACATTTGTGGATTCGCCCGATGCATATGTCTTTACGCCGGATGATATAGCATACCTCAATGCAATGGAGATTGAACGGTATGAACAGGAAGTCCCTATGAGTTACTACGAGAAGGGACTTCTGCGTAATGCGCATACAAATTCAGTTCATATGCCTTTGCCATCTCCACGATGGTAAGGTATAAGGCATTTGCGGTCGCTCCGTCCGGCGTATCGGAGAATACCCCTTTTTGCGCAGAGGGCTGATCCAGTTATAAAAAGTGCCGGGATTTACGTCATGCATCTAACACCACTGATTATCGAACATTCCGCTTTGTCGACATTCCGTAATGAACCGGAATTGCTCAGCCGATGCGATTCGTTTTGCTCTCATGTTGTTAGCTTCCCATAAGTGAAGTAAAATGCTTGCATTCTAGCAAACTTACCAAGTGAAATGCTTGCATTTTCTGCTAACAATTATAGAGCCGACAGGGGATGTGTGAAAGATACCCCCAAATTATGCGCTTACTTTGGAACGATTAGATTTCAAGAGCAATATTATACAGAATCACTTAACAAACTTGAAACAGATAATTATATATCAACATTAAAAGGTAAAATATATCTCTCTACCTGTAAACATTATTTACATATATCTTTTCATACTCATCTTCAAGAATAACCGTTCCCACCTGCACATCTTGTACAATTTCGCCCGACTTTAAGAATATACATCTTGTACATATTTTTTCAATCCAATCCAAAACATGACTTGTAATAAGTACAATACTTCCTTTCTCAACATACCTTTTCAAATCATGCTTTAATTGCAAAATGCCAGCCGTATCTACACCATTTGTTGGTTCGTCCAAGACAATCAATCTATTATTTCCAATTAAAGACATTACTATAGATAATTTCCTTTGCATTCCAAATGAAAGTTTATTGATATAAGTGTTTCTTTTATCATATAAATCATATC
>JAIDHZ010000260.1:0-2157 GCA_029052995.1 Lachnospiraceae bacterium
GATTAGAAACATTATCCCGTATAAAAATACCATCATATACTTGCTGTCCGATATAAATTACTGTAACAAGAATAAAAGTAAGTGGTATTTTTCCTTCTTTAATACTTGTCAATGAAGCTAACAAAATAAATGAAAAAACAACTCCGCTTGCTCCAAGTAACTGAACATGTGGGAAAAAAATGAAATTGATGACACCTGTTACAAGTGCAGTTGCCAATATCACAAATAATATATTGGAAGAACCATACTTCTCTTCAAGCAACGGTCCAACCACCAATAACATCATAATATTGCCAAAGAAATGATCCCATCCTGCATGTCCCAACACATGACCAAAGAATCGCAAATATGTCAATGGGCTCGATAATGATGATCTGTAGACACTAAATAAAGCATTCGTAGAAGCATTTCCAGTTACTTTATCCAAAATCAATACAATAAAACATACTAATGTAAACCCTAAAATGACCGGAGAATTAAATGATAATTGTATCTTTTTTCCGCTACTGCCCATAAGCCTTCCCTCTTATATTTATATATGAAACATGCATAAAAGTATATCATATTGGCATTTTCTTTTCAAGAGAAACAGCTTAAGAATTTGATATTATGCCACACAATCGGAGTCAGTTAAGAAAACCACTTGCAAACAATAATATACTCTCATATCCGATAGCCAAATTTATATTTTGTCCACTGTCGAATCCAGCAGTGCTAATACCAATTACTTCCCCTTGCATATTAAGAACAGCACCACCCGAACTTCCGTGAGAAATCGGTGCAGTAAACTGTATCATATCAACATCATCAATATTTCTAAAACCGGAGATAATTCCATCGGAAACCGAATTAAATAATCCCAGCGGACTTCCGATTGCCACTACTTTTTGTCCTCTGACCAATTTTTTACTGCCTCTATATATTGGAAGCGGATTCAGTTGTTTCCTTATTCTGATAACGGCCAGGTCAGTGTTCGAATTATATTTTATAATTTCGTCCGTCGCATAGTCTTCTTCATCATCCTCTACCCTTACCGTGAAAAAACATCCACCTGCAGCCACATGATTGTTCGTCAGAATATATCCGCCCCGCCCTATCATTATTCCAGATCCGGTTCCAATAATATCCCCTTCCTGGTCATGAATTTCTATCAAAACTATTGATGAAGCAAGCATAGCAAGTTCTTCAAAGGTTTTTTCCTGATTTTGACTTTGCGGTACGATAATCTGTGATGAATTAACCACAGACCGTTGTACGTTTGAATTTGGAGCTGTTGTGTTATGTCTGTCAGGTCTTTTGGGAATAGTAATTCTATTTTGCTGATTATGTATATCTTCACTGCTCTTCTTCTCCTTTAATTGCTTACCATTGGCCTTTTGGGGAACATACGGTTCATACACTCCAAGACTGGCATTTCCAAACTTTCCTAACGGGAGAGCGATAGATAGGTTTTTAAGCGAATCTGAAACAGTAACATCGCTCTTATTCTCGATAAGAAGAACATCACATCCCAGTAGAGTAAGAAAATAAAAAAACAAGTATTCCTGTTCCTTAATGATATTGTCAGCAATTACCTTCACACATCCTCTTTCACTCCACCCAGACAAGGAATCTCTGGTCGCAACGTCCAGCCAATACATAATCTTAGTAGCAAAATTCCTAATCATGGAGTCGGTGACTGTGGCTTTTGATTCTACGTATCTTTCTATTACCGACTTATAAGCTTCACACAATACTCCCTCTAAGCTAGAGTTGATCGGAATACTTTTCAGAGTAAATGGTTCACCCTTCTTCCACTGATCATAGATGTTCGAATAGTACGAAGAATCATTTTCATCCATTATTTTAGGTAATGAATTAATGCGAATATACTTCAATCGATTATTCGCCATTTCCATTCCCATTTTTTTATCTATATCATTTATCAGTTCAGTAAGATTCAATGGTTCTCCAATACCTCTGACAAAATATACATCTCGTAAACCATTATTAAATCCTCCTCTGATACTTATAAATGTCTCAATCGACTTTATAGCCATCATGTTGTGTCTAAATGTTATTTTTGATCCCATCAGGATTGCACCACCTTTGTAAACTTATACTAATTTATTTTATCATGAAGCTCGCTGATGCTCGCGTAGGTCATCAACCTTCGGT
>JAIDHZ010000260.1:2257-11552 GCA_029052995.1 Lachnospiraceae bacterium
TGGTGACATTTTATCACAATGAAGCTCGCTGATGCTCGCGCAGGTCATCAACCTTCGGTTGGTGACATTTTATCACAATGAAGCTCGCTGATGCTCGCGCAGGTCATCAACCTTCGGTTGGTGACATTTTATCACATATATGATATCTAATCTATCTTTTTAAGTAAAAAGATGATATAATCACCTTTGGTTGTCCATTTTCAAGGATACAAAATGCTTTACTAGGAGGATATATCATTTGAAAAACAGCATTCTTTATTATAGTGTTGGAGCACTCCTTTATTGCCCAGCCAACAAGAGAACAATTGCAGATTCCATTATCAATGAGAAATTTGGAAATAAATTTTCGTTAGCCTTATGTCTCGAAGACACAATTAATGATGATTTTGTTGTTGAAGCCGAACAGGATTTGATTGCGTCTATTAATCAAATCTTTATCAGTTTCCAAAAACAACCCTTCTATCTGCCAAAGATATTTATTCGCGTTCGAAACCCTGAACAAATTGGTCGACTGACAAAAGCCTTTGGCAACAGTATCGAGATCATTACCGGCTACATTATACCAAAATTCACATGTAATAATGCCAGGCCATATATTCAGGAAATAATAAAAGCTAATGAACAGACTTCCAAAAAAATATATGTGATGCCAATATATGAAAGTTCCTCAATTATTGATCTGAGGAATCGCATTGACATCCTATATAAACTAAAGGATATGCTATCCTCTATAGAGGAGCTCGTCCTGAATATCCGTGTAGGAGGAAATGACCTGTGCCATATGTTCGGCTTCAGAAGACACTCTGATGAGTCAATCCACCGAATAAAGCCCATTTCAAATATTTTCTCTGATATAGTAACAGTCTATGGCATGGACTATGTCGTTTCGGGTCCTGTATGGGAATACTATTCCGGTGATAATTGGGAAAAGGGACTGATACAAGAGATACAAGATGATAAGCTATGCGGCTTTACTGGAAAAACTGCGATACACCCAAACCAGATTCCTATAATAAATAAATCATATCAAGTTTCAAGATCAGACTTTAACGATGCACAAGCAATACTGAATTGGAATATAAGTTCAAATTCTTTCGTATCTGGAAATTTTACGAATGAACGAATGAATGAATATAAAGTCCATAATAATTGGGCACAGCAAACACTATTCCTTGCTGAAGCTTTCGGAATAAAAGATTAACTTCCCTAACAGCTGATGCTTCTCTTAAGCATCAGCCATTTTTTTTATTATTCCACAGCATTTATAATGTTCAAGCGGATAATATTCCACCGGAACCTTTTTCTCTTCCGCCAGGCGCACCAAATGACCTAATTGTGTATCATTTTTATATCGTTCATCAATAAGAACCTTCCACGGGACTCTTCTGAGCAAAACTCTGGTTGTCTCTCCAATGCCTGGTTTAATCAGATTAATGTCGGTGATATCAAAAGTATCTGCAATCTGTTTTACTTCATCAACTCCAAGTCCGGATATTGGTTCACTTTCAATAGTTGAATTCATTTCAAACTCCTTTTCAATAGCATCAATGAATTCGTAAGACAAATCAGATTCCTTAAGTTCACCATAATAAACTGCACCATGGAAATCATTCTCCCCAATAATATCGTCTCTTAGGAAAGTCCTGCTTACCAAACCTGATACTGTACTATTTAAACAAGAACTTGGAATAAGAATATCATCATGCGTACCACACAATTCCGTTACATTAGCAGGATCTGCAATAACAGCGATATCTGCCAAAACACCTTCATATGCCGAAATACTCTTCTTAAGCTCATTTAAAATGGCACCTTTCCCGATCCAGCCATCAACAAATAACAACTGCTGTGGTTTATAATTCTTTAGCAAATATTTCATCGCATTATCATCAATTCCTTTTCCCCGAATAATTGAAATAGAATAATGAGGAACATTAATCTGATACTTCTTAGCAATATATCTTTTTACTAAAATACCAATAGGTATTCCTGCCCTCGCCAATGAGACCAACACAATATCTTTACCTCTATATTCTATAATTTTATCCGCAAGGTTTCCCACAGCCAATGCTACAGGTTTCGAATAGTTTTCAAGCGCTTCCCTATATACTTGCATATACTTTTCTGATGGGACATATTCTATCGGAAGCATTTCACTATAATGCCTTCCAGCTTGAATAAGCTTTTCTCTTTCCTCTGTTGGCTGAGGTTCGACCAATCCTGTTATGTCTTTCAAAAGTAGGATCACATCATCCTCACTATATGAACTTCGCAAACTAACACCACCTAACAACTGATATTTTTTTATTTTTACCACTCAATGCATTGACCAGTGTTTCCAAGCCTTTCTTATCGGACAACTCCGAATCCGTGATAATAATAACCTCGTCATATGAAGAGATATCGTAAATAAATGTCTTTCTGTCAGAATCATACAGACTATATAAATCGTATCGACAGTGCAATGGATAGCTTGATTCTTTACTGACAGCTATCGGGCTTCTCGTAGTGGAATGACACTTTACATTGCATCCCATTCCTTCAATTTTACTGCCCAGGAATAATGCCGGATACATGAATTCTTCTGAACCCACTACGAGCACGTTCTCATCCCTGCTTAAAGTTATTTTATTAAAAACTTCATCTACAAGACTGTTGCACGCCTTTTGATAATCATTTGCTTCAACCAGCCGTCTAGTATTCATCCAACCGTCAACCGAAATAATTGGAACCTCTTCTACCACACCATTATTAGCATCCACATACTCGCCATCCCCCGCAAAAGTATCTGCAACCAAACCATAATTGAAATGATCCGTCTTAACCAGATAATGAAGATCTATATTTTCCCCATCGTATACATTGAGATATTCATCAGCCATACCATTTAGAATTGATGCAACAGCAAACTTGATCTCATTTTGGTATTCATTCCGCATAATTTTAATTATATTCATAATTGTATTGCCGGTAGTCACTTCATCCTCGATGAAGACAATTCGATCAATATGATTTATCACCTTATCAATATCATCTTTCACCAGCTTCTGTTCCGTTGCATGACTATGCTCTTCTGAAAAAAACAGATATTTCACACCCGGTATTATCTCTCGTGTGGTCTGTATATATTTTGTTCCTAATGTTATTGCCACCTGTGCACCAATAGCCGTAGCCGTTTCAGCAAACCCGATCAGTAATAGTCTTTCTCCTATATATTTATCTTTTACTATATTTGCAAGTCTTTCAAACAATTCTAAAGCCTTTGATGGCGAAACAGGAACGTGCTTTCCCTGCAATGGATCCACTACCAAATAATTTCTTTTTGTGTTATTCTCTCGCTTTGCTATTCTTACTAAATCTTCTTCAATATATTTCATTTTCCCATTCATCCTTACATTCATCACATTTTAATCCAGGTTTTCGACAGTTTCAAGTACCTATAAATGTTCCAAAGCCTTGTTATAAGCTTATTTTTGTCAAATTTTTAGACAAGCTGCAAATTATGCCTACATTATTATAGCACAAAATAAGTCAAACACCACAAAATATAATTTTACATTTGCACTCTTTAGAATATACTTTATAGCCAAATATATCGTTAATAGTATATATTTGTCAACAGCTATTTAGTTTAAGCAGCGACAAAGTTTTTATTTTTTGACGCTGCATTTCCATATATGTCCTAATCGTTGCAGTTCAACATACAAAAATCCATTTTTATAATTTGCATAAATCCTCTTGAAACTATGTACTTTTTACTGTATATTCCTTTTTAGCGGTGTAAAACTTGGAAGAAAACTATCTTATTACAAACAGATAAAATATGTACAGGAATTTGGGAGGATGATTAGTTGATAAATCTTGCAATTTGTGATGATGAAATAGAATTTTGCGATAAACTGGAAAATCTATTAATTGAAATAGCAAAACAGGAGAACATTCAAATAGATATAGACATATATCTATCCGGCAGCAAACTGTTAAATAAAATCCAAACGGATCAGGCTTGTTATGATATCATTTTTTTGGATATTGAAATGGAAGAAATGAACGGATTAGAGATAGCAAAAGAAATCCGGAAACAGGACCAAATAACGATGCTTATTTATGTAACCATCCATCAAAGCTATGCGATTGAGGCTTATGAAGTGCAGCCGTTCCGTTTCCTGCTAAAACCGGTAGACAGGGCGACACTTAACCGATGTTTCATGAAAGCATATGAAAAGATAACAGCAGGTGATTTTTACTTTCAATATAAATTCCAGAAAAATTATTACAAGGTATTAGTAAGCGATATCCTGTATTTTGAAAGCGATCTTCGGGTCATATGGATTCATTTAAAAGATGGCTCTGTAAGAAAGCTTTATGATAAATTAAACAATATTGAAAAACATATGAAAGATGAAAAAGTGGACTTTTTTCGGCTGCATAAATCATTTTTAGTAAATTCCCGCTATATTATAAGGAAAGCATATGACCATGTGGAATTAACTGACGGAACAATGATTGATATCAGCGAGGATCGAAGAAAAGAAATCAACAGACTTTATATGGAATCGTTAGAAGGTGACATGATTGAATAGTGAGGCTTTAAAATTAATTGGAAATATTGTATATAACATCTGTACGGAGGCAGTTGCTTTTATCTTTATCATAATGTATTTCCACACTTTTTTTGAAAAGAAAAAAAGAACCCTGCTTATATGGGTAATAGAAGGAGTATATTTTTTATCGTCAATCCTGCTTGTTACGGTGCTGTCGGCATGGCCGCCATGGGCTAAGCTGCTTTTTAACATAATCATTACGATTTTTTTAAGCTTTAGCGTTGTTGGAAGCCTGAGCAGGAGAATCGTGTTTTCTGTCATCTTTCAGACAATTTATTTGCTTACCGAAACGTTGACTGCCTTATTTTTTATTATGATCCATGTGGACTGGGCTGCACAGGATATAGCCGGTTCCATAATTTCAAAAATACTTATGCTGATATTAATGAAAGTGCTGCAGTGCTTTTTTTCTCACGAAGATGTCAGAGATCTTCCGTGGAAATACAATGCCACGATGATGTCCCTGCCAATAGGGAGCATGATTATTACATATTATATGTTTTGGTTAAACATCCTGGCAGATGATGTGCGGTATATCTATGTCTCATTTGTAATGTTTTTCGTCCTGATGCTGGTCAATGCCATGATGTTTCGGATATACAGGAAGCTTTTTGACAATCTGGAGCTAAAACGAAAGAATGCCATCTATCAATTGGAGATTGACTTATACGTCACTCATATCAAAGAAAAAGAGAGTGCAATGATGGATCTCCGCCAGACGAGGCATGATCTGAAGCATCAGATTATTTATTTGCTGGAATTATCAGAGAAGAAGGAATATGCCCAATTGGAGGATTATCTGAAGCATTTGGCTGAATGGGAGCCATTAGAAGGATTGATGATTGCAAGAACGGATAATTTCATGATAGATGCCTTGGTAAACTATAAATACAGTCTTGCCAAAAAATGCGGCATTGATTTCCGTGCAAAAATGGAGCTTCCCACCAGCCTTCCATTTGAAGATGCGGATTTGTGCATTATTCTCGGAAATGCTTTGGATAATGCAATAGAAGCAGGGTTAAGGGGGAATGTCCCAACACCATATGTCGATTTGAAGATGAAATATGATGGAGGGAATCTGATGGCAATCATAGAGAATTCCTTTGATGGCAAGATTAAGAGAGACATACATGGCAAGATACTAACACGAAAACAGGAATTTGAAAATCACGGAATCGGAATGGACTCCATGAGAAAGGTAGCAGAAAAGTATCATGGCTTCTTTGATATAGAATACGATGATAAAAAATTTTGTTTAAAGATGATACTTTATTCGGATGAGTGAAGCAGGACTAACAGTTGCACTCAATATCCTTTACATAAGCCTTGAAAATCTGCTCTGCTGACTGTTATAAGGCAATAGAAAATTACATCAACTATCGGGAAAATGACATGTAATCGTAGAGAAGGGTAAAACTGTGCTATAATATGAACACTTAGCGAGTTTTAATACAACGATACTAAAAGGCATTTTGGGAATGTTCTTAAAAAACGGAGGTTATACTTTATGGAAAGAACTTATGAACAGGAAAAGAAAATGAACCTAATTATGTTTGGTGTGTGGGGATTCTTAATTCCCATTGCAGCATGTATATTTGTAATTGTGTTGCTACATGGAAATATAAAAGACACTGCTGTCTTATTAATGACGGTTGCTGCGGTCTTTATCCGGCTGTTCGAAAATAAGCTTGGAACAAAGGCTAAATACTTTTATTCGTGTTTGATGCCGATAGGTGGGGTCATTACGATGATTGCAGATGGAGAAGGACGGTATGCCGCTATTACACAGGCATATTTTTTGGCAACAATTATGATTATTATTTATTATGATATAAAACTGTTGAAAGTCACTGCAGGAGTTACTATTGTTGCAAATTTTGCTGCACTGGTAATATTTCAGAAAGCATATTTTAGTTTACATAATCCGGTTGTGTGGTTATTCATCTTGATTGTATATATACTTTTTGTTATTACGGTATACCTGATTATAACCTATACCAATTCTTTATATGATGTGGTGAAAGGAAAGGAAGCTGAAACAGAAGAAATTTTACACAATGTCCAGCAGGCGTTTGACAGCCTTGAAGAGTCTTCTGCTAAGATTTTTGATTCCCTTCAGGAATTTGAAGGCAATACAGAGGAGATTGCAACCTCTATCCAGGAAATTTCCAATAATGCAGATGTGCAGATTAGTGAAGCGGAGGGAAGCCTTGCTATATTCGGAAAACTGAATGAGAAAATCCTCACCTCGGAAGAGCGTGTCAGTCATACAGTACAAACAATGGACGGCTTAAAAAGAAAGAATAACGAAGGAATCACGGCAATCAGGGAATTATCAACGAAGTTTGATGAAAATATCAAGACTACGCAGATTGCTTCAGAAGGAGTTAAAGAGCTGTCCCACAAATCAAGCTCCATTATTGATATTACCAAAAGCATACGTGAAATCACCGATCAGACCAACTTACTTGCCCTGAATGCTGCTATCGAGGCTGCAAGAGCCGGTGAGGCCGGAAGAGGTTTTTCCGTAGTGGCAGATGAAATCAATTCCCTGTCTTCGGAATCTTCTAATGCAACCGGAAAAATTGACACCATATTGAAAGACATTATCGAAACAGTAGAAGATACCCATGCCGTGATTGACCGTAACAGCAAAGCAGTTAATGATTCCAACGAGAAATTGGAAGATACTATACAAACATTTAACATTATGCTGGAATCCTCGGAAGAAGTGATTAGAGTAACAGAACTGCTGCAGAGCGAACTTGCAGATATTGTGGAGATTAAAGACCAACTTTTAGGAGCTATGGAGCGTGTGGAAGAAATTTCTAAGAAATCCGTAAAATCCACAGAAGAAATCAGTGCATCTACTGAAGAACAGGTAGCTGGTTTGGAGGTTATCGTACAATCTATGCAAAATATGCATGAGGGCATGAAAAAGCTTTCCGATGTGCTGCATTCCCAACAAAATAACAGTAGTGCCACAACGGTATAGTCCGGTTCAGAGTGATAGTATAATCCCATTTTCGACACTTAAAGAAAGTCAAAGAGGTGATAGACCGCATAGCAGCACGGTTTTCACCTCTTTCGGCATTTCCACGTAAATCGATAACCGTCTGAACCAGAGATGTTACCAATGTATCATGCGATGCACTCCATTCTGCAATTTCCAGTTCCGGTTCCCAAACTACCCCAAGTGAATAAAATTCATAGGAACGTGTATTTTTCTTATGATAGTCTTTTGCCCATGCATATAACAACTCTTTTATATTCTGTAGCTTAAACTTAGGAGAAGAATCCTCTATCCAATCTCTATCACGTAGAAAACTTTTCACATGTGTTTTCAATCGAAAACCCCGAAGGAGAAAATTACATCAACCATTGGGAAAATAACATGTAATCGGGTAAGGGATAAAATCGTGGTATAATACGAACAATTGACGAGACTTTTTTGAGTTTAGGAACTGTTCAGAAATAACTTGTGAAGATGACGCAGGATAAATGTTCATCCGCAAAGAAGAAAAGTGAATATATACCCAGCCACTTAAAATCAACCCAGAAGAAGTCCAGCACATTACATCATTATTAATGTTAAACATGAAAGGAGAAATGAACATGCAGGCACAGTCAATAAGAAATGAGGAAAAACTAATTAATAACATACTATTTGTGTATATCTTATGTGTAGGAATATCCGGCTTCGCTTTTGTTATGCTGTTTTTGAATGGCGGTATTAGGGAGTGTATTTTTTTGCTGTCAGGAATAGCTGCTATTTTAACAAAAGTTTTTGAAAAAAAATTAGGAAGCACTGCCAAATATGTATATGCTTGTATCCCCCCGGTAATTGGGGCAATTACATGTGCAGTGTGTAATACAAACACCAGTGACAGTTATGTTTGCATTACGCATTATTATTTCGTAGCAACTTTATTGCTGGTTCCATTCTATGAGCAAAAGATAATCAATGTAAGCGCTATTGTAACGATTGTGACAAACCTCGGCATGATGCTTATCTTTCCGGCAGGATTTTTAAAATTACATAGCATTATTGGATGGATTTTTACAACAATTGTATATATAGTGCTTTTTGCAGCCTGTAGTTTTATTGCATACCGGGCCAGAGTTTTGCTTGAGGTTGCGGAGGAAAAGGGAAAAGAATCAGAGGATATCCTGCACAATGTCCAGCAGGCGTTTGACAGCCTTGAAGAGTCTTCTGCTAAGATTTTTGCTTCTCTTCAGGAATTTGAAGGTAATACAGAGGAGATTGCAGTATCCATTCAGGAGATTTATAACAATGCAGATGTGCAGATTAGTGAGGCAGAGGGAAGCCTTTCTATATTTGGAAAACTGAATGAGAAGATTGTAAGTTCGGAACAACGTGTCAGTCAGACGGTACAAACGATGGACGGCTTAAAAAGAAAGAACAACGAAGGAATCACGGCAATCAGCGAATTATCAAAGAAGTTTGATGAAAATATCAAGACTACGCAGATTGCTTCAGAAGGAGTTCAAGAACTGTCCCACAAATCAAGCTCCATTATTGAAATTATCGAAAGCATACGTGAAATCACCGATCAGACCAACTTACTTGCCCTGAATGCTGCTATCGAGGCGGCAAGAGCCGGTGAGGCCGGAAGAGGTTTTTCCGTAGTGGCAGATGAAATCAATTCCCTGTCTTCGGAATCTTCTAA
>JAIDHZ010000261.1 GCA_029052995.1 Lachnospiraceae bacterium
GAATATGATACATTAGAGGGAACTATTAAGCTTTATAATAATCAGGTATTCATTGCAGATAATATTAAAGAAGTTATCCCTGAATTCCTTTTGCTCCTAAAGGGTGTCATTGACTGCCCTGACCTTCCGCTAAATGTATCGAGAAGCGCACTGCAAAATGACGGATTTGTAAAGAAAATTTCTGATTATATTTCTAAAAAGGTGGCAGATAAACTTTCTGGTATGTTTAAGACAGAACGTGAAACTTATGAAAGCTATTGGGATGATTTAAGCCCCTTCATTAAATTTGGCTGCCTGAAGGAAAGCAAATTTGATGAGAAAATGAAGGATTATATTCTTTACAAGAATTTAGAGGGTAAATATCTTACTTTGGAGGAATACTTAGAGGCAGGAAAAGAAAAATACGAAAATACGGTATTCTATACTGATGATGAGAAAACCCATTCCCAGTATATTAACATGTTTAAGGAGCAGGAAATTGATGCAGTCATCTTTACCCATAATATAGATACCCCGTTCATCACCCACGTAGAACAGGGCAATGACAAAATTAAATTTACCAGAATCGACTCAGATATCACAAATACCTTTAAGGAAGAGGTTTCTGAGGAAGAGTTAAAGGATGTCACAGATAAGCTGACGGATATTTTTAAAAAGGCTTTAAACAATGATAAATTAATTGTTAAAGTTGAAAAATTGAAAAACCCTTCCATTTCTTCCATGATTACCTTACCTGAAGAGACAAGACGAATGCAGGATATGATGAAAATGTACAGCATGGGCGGCGCAATGGATCCTTCCATGTTTGGCGGTTCCGGTCAGACTTTGGTACTGAACGCTAACAATAATCTTGTACAGTACATTTTGGAAAATCCTGCGGGTGAGAACACGAATATGGTATGCGAACAGCTTTATGATTTGGCTTTACTGGCCCATACCCCGTTAGAAGCTGATGCCATGACCAAATTCATTGCAAGAAGCAACGAAATTTTGGGATTTTTAACTAAATAAAAATCCCCTCTGCTATTTGTCACTCAGACAGGATGGCTCATTAAATAGAGAACTGAACTGTCACGCAGGTTTTGCGTGGCAGTTTTTCTGTTTCTCAAGCCGTTCCCATAATATATCAAATAATGTGCCTTTTACTTTATCTCTGTATTATCCTGAATTCTTCAAACATTTGCTCGATATTCATGATACCATAGCCCCACACCGGATTAGGATATATGATATCCGACTGCCGCACTGCACTTCTAAGACACAAACTCTGAATCTGACTGGGATAAAATGGACCGATATCTTGATTTTCCGCCATCCATTGCAAAAACTGTGCCATCATTCCAGTACTGTGCGCAGCCGCAACTGATGTTCCTGAACGTCTTACAAAATTATTACGCAGTCCCGGACCCGACACGTTAACACCCGGCGCAGCCAAATCCGGTTTTACCAAACCGCTTGTATTGTAACCTCTGCTGGCATTTGCATATATACTTCCGTTCAAATGATTGTATGCCGTCATCGTCATCACGGTTTCCGTACTTCCCGGTGCGGTAAGCGTATTATCCGGCGTTGGCCTTAAAAAATAAGTATCCTGCTGTAAAAACTGTCTAAGCGGCATCCACATATTAAAGCTGCTTTCTTTTTCCCCTTCCCCATACACAATGATTCTCCAAATTCCCGGGGTTGGACTATTCAAACGGATAAATACAAATTCGTCCCCTGTATAAGCTTCCACCAGCTGATACGCAACATATATCGTAGTTTTAGATAACGGCAGCCGAATCAGCTCCTCCTTTCCAAAACGAGGTGCTATTCGTTCAATGCGGTCACCCTGCGGTGAAATCAAGCCAATGGCAAAGGTATCCGGCTGTTCTCCCCAAAATTCAATCGCCAAATCCTCCTGTCCCTGACCTACGTTTATTTCTACTGTCTGCTCAAGACCGCCATTTAATACACCCGCAAAATGTAATCCGGCACTCCCCTCATTTCCCACGGGCACACTTACCATAACCCCTATTGTTTTAAGCGACCTCTCCAGATACCGTTCCAAAAAAGTCAGACCTTTATGTCCTCCAAAACTGGTACCGAGTCCAATCATAATGGATATAGGGCGTTTCCTCCGGCTTGCATATCTAAGCAAATAGTTAACTGCATATATAATATCTACTTCTGAGTATGCCGGCACACCTTCCGGTATGCCAAAGAACTGTCGAATATATGGTTTAGCCTCTTTAAGCTTTACTACTGCAATCTCGCTTTCCGTTGCAATACCGGTGAAATCATTTTCATCATCCACTCCACCGGCTGCAATTCCTGCCATAAAAGTACCATGCCCGTTTTCATCCTTTGATGGCGCATCTTCCGGCTGCAATTCCCCGGTCAAAACCCGGTTGATTGTTTCCGAATCAAAAGCTCTGCCATATACCGGTTTTAAGATACCCGGCATTTCCTCCTCTAAAGCCTCCGGCTGTCCGCTTTCATCCATTTTCCCCGGCATTGTCTGATCCCAGATTACACCAATCCGGGTTGTTCCATCTGCCTTACGAAATAGTGGATTTTCATAGTCAATACCTGTATCAATCATTCCTACAATAACACCTTCACCCCGAAGACCCAGACCACTTGGATTTTGTACCCGTTTTATCCCTGCCGCCTCCAGATTAGAGGAATCCATCAGACCATAGGGCTTGGGAATAGCAGAATAGGGAACAGTTTCCAAATTATAAAGTGTCTGTGAGCTCCTTTGAAGATGCAAAACAGCAATATCCTGCGTAATGAGATTAAGGCATCCCTTTTCAAAAACATCTTCATATCCCACATAATTTTTAATATAACCAATAATGACATCCGCATAATCATTACTATAAATCATTTCTTCACAAGTCATTTTTTGTCCTGCCCTTGCCTTTATAATAATATATGAAAGAACAGATAAAAATGCACAAAGATATTCATGTATCATACAATCCTATCCCTGTGCATTAATCTGTGACTAATTGCCTTTTTTCATATACTCATTAACCTGTGACGAAATATCACTAATTGCAGACCTCCCTGCAGCCGCATCTGTCAAATCGCTAATCATAATGCATAATGTATAATTATTATCTTCTTCATAAATAATTGCAATATCATGCACTGTATTATCTAATCCACTTGCCTTATTTGCAACTGAAGTCCCTGCCGAAAAAGCTGAAGGAATCCCTGTCCTTATTTCATGCTGTTTCATATACCCCAAAATGGATTCCGAACCAGACAGCCTGCTGTTATATACTAATTTCAAAAATCTGGAGCAGTCCCTTACTGATGTATAATTATTAGATTCAACAGAAGAATCCATCACCTGTTTTCCCATGGATGTCGCATCAAATCCATGTGCGGCACAGTAATCATTTACCATCTTCATACCGGCTGCTGCCTCTCCCTTTCCCAGCATTTTTACAAGACTATCCGCAGCATTTCCGTCACCTGCTGCAATCATTTTACGCACCATTGCCTCTATATTTTCTTGTGAATTGCCAGTATCCATAAGCGTGTCTTTTTGCTCATAAATACATCCCGCCACAAACAATTCAATCAGGCTGCCTGCCGGCATTTGACCATTGTAAAAAGAAACATAAGCTTCATCTGACAATTTTTCAACATATACAGCGATTTGCATCCCCTTCTCTTTTTGCCCGGACATCAAATCTGTCAGCTGTTTTTCCAGTCCGGTTATTACCTCCGGTTCCTTTACGGCCTCTGTTGTAATCTCCTCTATTGTCATTTCTTCCGTCGTTGCATGTCTGGTTGTCAGTTGGGGACGCTCAGTAGACAACGCTTCAATGCCTTCAATCACTTTTTCATCTGGTCTGTTTTCATCTGCCGATTTCCCACAGCCCGATAATATCAGCCCCAGACCTGCGCCTATGCATATCATTTTCCAACATACACTTTTCATTGCCGCTTCCTTTACTATTCTCTGCCTATGCATCCTTCAAAAAAGCCTTATATGCCTTACACGCCTCATAAATATCTGCCTTACTGGTAATTTCCCACGGTGCGTGCATATTTAAAACTGCCACACCACTGTCTATTACATTCATTCCATAGAGGGATAAAATGTAGGCAATGGTCCCTCCTCCACCAATATCAACTTTTCCAAGCTCTGCCGTCTGAAATGCTACCTTGTTATCATCCATTATTTTGCGAATCTTTCCAATATATTCCGCATTTGCATCATTAGATCCGGATTTACCACGGGCTCCTGTAAATTTGTTAAATACCACACCACGCCCAAAGTAGGCTGCATTTTTCTTCTCAAAGGCACTGCCATAAACCGGATCATATGCCGCCGACACATCAGAGGACAGCATATACGAAGCCGCCAGGCATCTCTTTAAATTCAATTCTGAATATTTACCCATCGCCTCCATCAATTCTGCCACTGTATTTTCAAAAAACTTTGACTGCATTCCGGTGGCACCCACAGAACCAATCTCTTCCTTATCTACCAACAGGCAGCATCCAGTCCTTTCAAGCTCATTCATCTCAAATATTGCAACTGCCGAAGTGTAGGCACATACCCTGTCATCCTGTCCATATGCCATAACCATAGACGAATCAAGACCTGCATCTCTCGCCTTTCCCGCCGGCACAATTTCAAGCTCGGCAGAAAGAAAATCCTCTTCCTCCATACCATATTCTTTTTCCAATATGGAGAGAATCATTTTTTTTACCGGCTCCTTTTCCTCCTTTGGAAGCGGCCGGCTTCCAACCAGGATATCTAACTGCTCACCCTCCACTACCTTTGCCGCCTTTTTATCCATTTGTTCCCCTGCCAAATGTATAAGCAGGTCAGTCACACAAAAAACAGGCTCCTTGTCACCTTCACCAATAGAAATCTCTATCATCTCACCATTCTTTTTTGCAACAACACCATGAATTGAAAGAGGCAGGGTCACCCACTGATATTTTTTGATACCTCCATAATAGTGCGTATCTAAATAGGCGAAATCCGTATCCTCGTACAAAGGATTTTGCTTTACATCCAT
Source organism: Lachnospiraceae bacterium (assembly GCA_029052995.1). GTDB lineage: Bacteria > Bacillota > Clostridia > Lachnospirales > Lachnospiraceae > CAG-590. Next base: position 5,034 of record JAIDHZ010000261.1, read on the forward strand.
TCTGGGAGAATCAATATGAGCACCTAAAATATTCATTCCCTCTGTAATTGATGCCTTTCCTAACTGAAACAAGGCAATCGCCTTTTTCATATTTACTGCGTATACCTTATCCCCTGTCTTTAATTTTTTTCCTGACTTCTTTATCTCTTCAATATTCTGATAACCGTATTCCTCTGCCATTTCTACAATGTACTTTACACATTCTCTCTCCGTCTTTCCGTGGTCCAAAAATTTACGGTATTCTTTTGATAATTTTTCTAACTCCTTAAGTTCCCTTTTATCATAATCTTTCCATGCATTTTTACGCTCCATGCTACTGCCTCCTGTTTTTCGTCATTCTTACTTTATTATAGTAGAATTTTCCGAATCTGCAAGAGTTATTCAACAGTTTCCCAATTTTCAACTCTCTTCTAATGCCAAAGTACCCCGCATTTCAAGCAACGGACCGCCTGTTCCTTCAATATAATCTCCCGTTATGGTAACCCTGCCAATCGTATCGTCTCTGGGAATCTGATACATGATATCTAACATAAACTCTTCAATAATGGCACGAAGTGCTCTTGCACCTGTCTTTTTCTCCATTGCACGCTTTGCAATTGCATGATATGCGGCATTGTCAAAACGAAGATCAACACCATCTAAGGAAAGCAGCTTTTGATACTGTTTTAAAATAGCATTTTTGGGCTCCTTCAATATCTGCACAAGCATCTCCTCATTCAGGCTCTGGAGCGTATATAAAACCGGCAGTCTTCCCAAAAACTCAGGAATCATTCCAAATTCACGCAAATCCTCAACTGTCACCTTAGAAAGCAGGTTTTCATCTTTATCATATTTATCCTTCAAATCAGCCCGAAAACCAATTGATGACTGCTTATTGAGACGAGCCTTAATAATGTCTTCAATCTCCGGAAATGCACCGCCACAAATAAACAGAATATTTTTCGTATTAACTGTTGTAAGCGGGACCATCGCATTTTTACTGCCTGCCCCTACAGGAACTTCCACATCAGCACCTTCTAATAGTTTTAAAAGCCCCTGCTGTACTGCCTCCCCACTTACATCTCTTGAATTGGTATTTTTCTTCTTTGCAATTTTATCAATTTCATCAATAAAGATAATACCACGCTCCGCTTTATCCACATCATTGTCCGCAGCAGCTAACAGCTTTGACAAAACACTTTCCACGTCATCACCGATATATCCGGCCTCCGTCAGTGTAGTTGCGTCAGTAATGGCAAGCGGAACATTTAAAATACGTGCAATAGTTTTTACCAGATAGGTTTTGCCGCAGCCGGTAGGGCCTAACATCAGCATATTAGATTTTTCAATCTCAATGTCATCCATAGTATTAGTAAGTACACGTTTGTAGTGATTATATACTGCTACAGAAATCACCTTTTTAGCATAATCCTGTCCAATCACATAATCGTCCAGCTTAGCTTTCATCTCGTGGGGAGCAGGAATTGAAGAAAGGGTCATCTCCGGTTCTTCCTTCGTCTTCTCCTTTTCTTTTTTCTTTTTAATCTTTTGCTTTTTGGGAATATCATTTACCGGTGTAAACTGATTCATATTCAGATTGGGCAAATTGGATAAATCCATAAACTGCATACCTCCGCCCGAAAAACTGTCGAAGGTTTTCTGCATACAATCCTGACAGATGTTAATATCATTCGGCATATAAATAAGCTTTCCAACCTTTGACTCCGGACGCCTGCAAAGATAACAATACTTTTCGTACTCGTCATCCTTATTATCGTCTCTCAAATCCTTATTATCCTCCATTGTATCCTCCATTGTCCTAAACAAAACATGTGTTAATTTTATCTATCCAACACAGTATAGCAAAAAATCATTAAAAATACTATCTTAAAAAATTTCCCAAATACTGCTTTTGGAACTGTTTGGGAGACATTCCCATATATTGCTTGAACTCTCTTTGAAAATGAGACGCATCCGCATAACCCACATGCTCTACTATTCCTGCAACACTGATATCCTGTTTTTCCTGCATATGGGAAATCACATGTAAAAGTCTTGCATACTGACAGTACCTTTTAGGTCCATAACCAAACCACTGCTTAAATATCCGCTGTAGCTGACGCATTGAATAACCGTAAGGTTCCAACATATTTTCTATGTTAACCATTCCATTTGTGCGCTCAATCTCTGTAATGGAATTCTTAAGCAATGGGTGGGCTCCCTCTATCCTGAATATATGATTTAAATTTCGTTCCCAAAACCTGACCATCTTAGCAAAATCAATCATTACATTTAACTCCGGTATTATTGATAACAATACCTGTTCGTCATACACAACCCTGCAATCCCCTTGAAACCGTATTCCTAATATTCTTTCTTTAGTTTCAGCCACCACTTTGGCATATTGCGTATATTGATAATGCCTCACCGTTTTCCTGTAAATATTCCAAATAAAAAGGTTACTGTTTCCGGGAATAATTAAGAACGGTGTGTTTGAAACCATTTCAAAACATACAGCCTGCAAATTTTTCTGTACTGTTTCTTCCATATAATAGCTATGAACCTGATTTTCCACTATGTTATATATCCTTTTATACATTCTCATGCTTATGGTTTGCCTGATAAACTTTTTCATGCATTTTCATTTTTCAACGATACCATAGGTCTCTTTGGTTTTCAAGTTTATTTGTTTATTTTTTACAATGATTTTGTCACACTTTTTGCTTGAAAACAAAAATTCAATCAAAAATCACATGTATTATCTGTTTTTTTCTGATTATTTGTATTTTTTACTTGTTTTTATCTCTTAATTATATTAACTCCTTGCAACATTTTGTATAGCTATCTCCAACTGAAATCCTAATTTTTTTAATTTAAGGCTTGACAATTTAAAAAAGATAAGTATAATAATCAGAGTATTGAGAGCAAAGGTGCTTCGCAAAATAATTGCGTAGTGCCTTTTTATCTTTAGGAATGTTTTTCATATCCATTTCATAAGATAAACTGCTTAACTTAATAACAAGGGATTTTCCCAAAGGACAAAGGCGTCTTTATCAATTTTTCAGCAGAAATGTTTCATCCTGAAAAATAAATAAAGACGTCTTTTATTTTTATAAGAAGACAGGAGGAGATTATTATGACAGAAGAAATTTTTGAAGCACTAAACGGTGAATTATTCGCAGTCTGGTTTCTAATCGGTACTGCACTGGTATTTTGGATGCAGGCCGGTTTTGCAATGGTGGAAGCAGGATTTACCCGGGCCAAAAACACAGGTAACATTATTATGAAGAACTTAATGGACTTTTGTATCGGTACGGTTATGTTCATTCTGATTGGCTTCGGCTTTTTGCTTGGAGAAGATATGCTTGGACTTATCGGTAAACCGGGATTCGACATATTTACCTCTTATGCAAATTTTGACTGGTCAAATTTTGTATTTAATCTGGTATTTTGTGCCACAACAGCAACAATTGTTTCGGGTGCCATGGCTGAAAGAACCAAGTTCTTATCTTACTGCGTTTACTCCGCAGTAATTTCAGGACTGATTTATCCCATTGAAGCACACTGGGTATGGGGAGGCGGCTGGTTAGCCCAAATGGGATTCCACGATTTTGCAGGTTCTACATGTATTCATATGGTAGGAGGTATATGCGCATTAATTGGTGCAAAAATACTTGGACCCCGTATTGGTAAGTTCCATAAGAATAAGGATGGCAAAATCACAAGGGTAAACGCATTCCCCGGACACAATTTGGCTTTGGGTGCACTGGGTGTATTCATCTTGTGGCTTGGCTGGTATGGTTTTAACGGTGCAGCAGCTACGTCAGTTGCAGAATTAGGCTCCATTTTCGTAACAACAACCATTGCTCCTGCAATCGCAACAGTTGTATGTATGATTTACACATGGATAAAATACAAGCATCCTGATGTGTCTATGTGTCTAAATGCTTCCCTTGCCGGTCTGGTAGCCGTTACGGCTTCCTGTGATGTGACTGATGCCCTAGGTTCAATTATTATTGGCGCAGTAGCCGGTCTGCTTGTTATATTCGGCGTATGGTTATTAGATTACAAATTACATATTGATGACCCGGTTGGTGCAGTTGCCGTTCACTGCATGAACGGTATCTGGGGAACAATTGCCGTCGGATTATTTGCCACCGATACAGCTCCCGCATTTGCAAGAGGATTTGGTGACGGTGTAAACTATGGTGCAAACCAGATTATGGGAAAAGGACTGTTCTACGGCGGCGGTTTTGATTTGCTTGTTACACAGTTAATAGGTATGGTAACTATTATTGCATTTACTGCTGTTACCATTACCATTACATTCCTTGCCATTAAAGCAATCTTTGGACTGCGAGTTACCGCAGAAGAGGAAATCACAGGTCTTGACGCAACAGAGCATGGTCTTGATACTGCCTATGCCGGTTTCCTTACCTATGGTGATACCATTAGCGGCGAGGCAGTACTTCCCGAGAATGCAGTTCCCGTCAATGATGCAGTTCCCGTTCAGGTTATGGAAAGCGAAGGAAATGTTGCTTCTGACGTAAAGATTTCAAAGGTATCTATCGTCTGCAAGCAGAACAAATTCGAGGAATTAAAGGATGCCTTAAACGGAATTGGAGTATCCGGAATTACAGTCACCAATGTACTTGGATGCGGTGTGCAAAAAGGCAGCACAAAATACTACCGTGGTGTTGCTATAGACATGGTATTACTTCCTAAAATTAAGGTGGAAGTTATTGTAAGCAAGGTTCCTGTTGCGGAAGTGTTAAAAGCTGCCAGAAAAGCCCTTTACACCGGCAATATAGGCGATGGTAAGATTTTCGTATATGATGTAGAAAACGTAATTAAGGTAAGAACAGGCGAGGAAGGCTTCGCTGCCCTGCAGGGTGAAAATTAGCATATACAGCATCTCTCTAATATAAAAGGAGCTGTCGCACTACCCGTTAGTGCGCAGCTCCTTTCTTTCCGCCGTATTCCCATGCATCATTTTTACTTCTGGCCTTTCAGTCAAAAAACTTGCGGCAAGCAACGAGGCGTCAAATTTGAATCTCCCTAAACAACATGCTTTTTCCTGAACCGTTTTTTCCGCAAATACCATATATTTTTCTACCCTGCATATCCATGGAGACATTGGATAATATATATTTCCCGTTTATTGTTTTGGATATATCCGCCTCTCTCAACACATAAATTAACTCCAACAGAGATAAAAATACATCAAATCGACAAAATCTCTTTCTTTTTTTCAATGTAAAAAATATTTTGTCAAAGCATGCTGCTTTCCAGTTTAAATTCAGCCTCTGGATGAATCCGTATAATAACCTCCTCTATACCGTCAGTATGATAATCTCCAATCTGCTTTTTCTTTAAATCTTCCAGTATCATGTCCTTTGTCCGCATCATAATACGCATATCCTCCTGTCCGTATTTAAAATCACAGTCTAAAAACAGATAGGTGCCTTCTGCATGTTCATCATAGCAGGGCTCTGACATAAATTCAGGCTGTATATCCTCACGGTCTGTCAGATACTTGATATCTGCCTTAATACAGTCCTTTGCAACCGAGGCATCCTCAACTATGCGGTAGCATTGTATACTTTTTAAATATACAACTTTCTCCTCAACTTTTTTCCCATCAGTGGAATTTTTCTGTAACTTTTCATTTCCATCTTTAACTACTTTTTCTGTTATTGCCTGTTCTTCTCCTTGTAACTGATTTTCCTTCTCTATCCCCTGAACATCAACCTGATAACTCACGGTCTTTGTCAGATATTTACTTCCCTCTAAAATCTTACTTCCACAATACTCAAATGTACTATACTCTGCAAATGCCACGCCGCTTCCTATACCTGCAATTAATACTCCTGCCATAAGCAGACCTGCCGCAATCTTATAAATCTTACGCATGTTCCAGCACCTCCTTATTGGTAATGATAATTCCCATACCATCCATAAATTCCTGCTGCGCCCGAATTTCACTTTGCTCCTGCGCATCAGACGTTTTCAATCCACCATTTTCTTTCTTATTTCCAATACATTCCTCTATTACACTGCTTCCCGAGTTTCCCCCATCTTCATCAGGAAAATCTTTATCAGCACTTGTCTGTTTTTGCATCCCCATTTTTACATTCCGAAGCAGCCCAAGAAAAAACAGCATAACTGCTCCGGCAGCCAGCCCACAACCCAGCATGAACAAAATTATTCCCGCTACCGGATACCCCTCCACAGCCAGCACCGCTAACATGCCAAATGCAAAAATACAGAGCAGCATACAGAAACCGGCTAAGCCGGCAAACATCAGACAGCAACAATTCCAAAAGATTCTTATAGACCATATTATTCCCGCACACATCCATTTGCAGATACCAAAAATAAATTTCCCGATACCCGCAAACAAGCCCTTCCTCTTTGATTTACACGCCTTTCCTGTAAATGCTGATTTAAACTGTTAAATGGCCTCTTTACAAAAGCACCAAGCTTCTTTAACCGGCATAATACCCATTCTC
>JAIDHZ010000262.1 GCA_029052995.1 Lachnospiraceae bacterium
CTCTTCCACTGTTCCCATTGCTGTAACAGATGCCACTCCTTCCAGTCCCTCCAAATCAGGAGCCAGTTCATCTTCTACATAATGGCTTAATTCCAAACTATCCATGCCTTTTTTCGAAACACCTGCAATTTTTACCGGCATCATGTTCGGATTCATTTTCAAAATAAGGGGATTTCCAACACTTTCATCAAAATAACCGGTGATCTGATCGAGACTTTCCCTCATGTCAATGGTAGCAGTATCCATATTTGCATCTGAATTAAATTCCAATACTACCATAGAATAGTTTTCTGAAGAAACAGATTGTACTGTTTTAATATTATCAACTGTTGCCAGAGCCTGCTCAATGGGCTTTGTCACACCTGCCTCTACCGCCTCCGGACTGGCACCAGGATATGTAGTCATAATAATCGCATAGGGCAGTTCCATCTTCGGCAGCAGATCCACCGTCATTTTTGTATATGCCACAGCACCTAAAATCAGCACTAATACAATACCTACAATTACTGTATAAGCTTTCTTTACACTATATTTTGAAATCATATCATTCTCCTTTTAATTATTAGTTAAAATATTTTATGGACAACTATTTAATATACACTACATTTACTTCCGGTATAATCGGGTTATACTAAATGCTTAACCACATGCTGGCCTGATAATCAATCACCCTTTTCCGTGCTTCAGGAATCTCAAGTATGCTTTCACAATCCGTTACCATCTTAATCACGGCATGGTTGATCAAAATAGAAGCTATCTGCATTCCAGCCATCTCAAAATCCATTTTCCGCACCTCTCCCCTTAGATATTTCTGCCGCAGCATATCAGCAATCCAGGGATCCTTCGTTCCTATAACCTGCATAATCTGTTCTTTAGAAACGCATTCGAGCACTTCCTTTTCACGAAAAAACATCCGCACAATATCAAGACGTGCATCAATTAAATCCACAAAGCCCATATATATTTTTTCCAGCATTTCTTTTAATGGCAGTTCTATGTAAATCTCATTTTTCAACTGCTCTATAGCAAGGAAAATTTCATTTCTGTTTTCTTCTATTACTGCCTTAAAAAGCTCCTTCTTTCCTCCAGGAAAGTAATGATAGAGCAAACCGTTTGCCAAATTTACATTACGGTTAATTGCCCTCACAGAAGCTCCCTCATATCCTTTTTCGGTAAAAATCTGTGTTGCAGACTCAAGCAGCCTTTTTCTGGTTGATGCCGCCTGCTCCTGCCGCATGGTTCCGATTTCCATAGGTATCTCCTTTTGTTGAACACTCGTATAACGAAATATATCACGATTAATTTCCATTGTCAATGCTATTTAGTGGCAAAAAAAAGTAAAACCACAAAATCCTGTGGTTTTACTCAGCGACGGATTTAACCGGATGTTTAAATGAAGTAGGAAATGTAGCAATATTAACCATATATGCCGCTTCGGCCTTGCCTTTATAAATTTTATCGGAAACAGGCTTTACTTCTTTTATACCATATTGCACAGGCAAATTATAATACATTTTTTTCTGTTTATCAGCAACCGAAATATTTATGTGTATAATATGATTTGCCCTATACAGGAACGCAACTGAAACCTCCCGGCCCTTGTATTCCTGATAAATTTTATCGAGAATATTTTCAGCACCTTCGTACTCTAAAAACTGCTCTTCACAAATTGGGATTGCACCGTATTCACGAAAACCCTCTTCAATCTGATAATATATATAATATGTACCCCACTCCTCTGGTTTTGCACTATCCTTCTGATTGGATATTCGTACTTTTAATGTTATTTCCCCATCCTTATCTACAGAAATCACTCCCCTGTCTGAGACATCAGCTTCCATGACTTTATTTTTATTATCAACACTGTATACCCGCGTGTTATTTAAGTTATCTTCATATTGTAAAAGCAGGTAATCTTTCGTCACAAAATTTAATATCTTTGACTCGAAAGCATCTACATGCTGTAATTTTTCTAATACTATTTCACAACCTGAGCAAGATATATACCATAATTTATCTTCTGTCAAAACATAGGCTTCATGTACACCGTCCTTATTGTAATCATCATAAAAAAAATTAAGCACAGCTTCATCATTTACATCTTTAAACATTGCTTCCAAATCACTTTTCGAAAAATCCGATACCCTGCTGTTCTTTTTTTCTGTATTATCTGTTTGTAACTGTATCCGGGCAGAGTTCTCTTTTTTTGTCTCCATATTAATAATCTGACAGCCTGTGGATGCAACAATCAGTATAATCATTCCGACAAATATAATCATTTTATTTTTCATATCATCACACTCCGCAAACAGAAAAAATGACTTCTTCTTTTTCAAATGAAACTCTGGCAGCTGTTGCTTCCGTCATTAACTGCATAATTCTATCCACTTCATCAACCAAAATCTCAACCAAAAGCACAACCTCTTGACCATATTCACTTTCTAATGTTGTAATCCCTTCCGAACCTAATATATATTGCAGCTTTCCTAAATCATTATAATTTGTATGAATCCTTACAGGCTGTACCATTCTTTTCCTGACAATATTCGTTGAAGAAACAGCCGCCTTTGCCGCCTCTGTATACGCCCGCACCAAACCTCCCGTACCAAGCAATGTCCCTCCAAAATATCTGGTTACCACAATACAAATATTGCAAAGCCCATTACCAGTAATAACTTCCAAAATAGGTTTTCCTGCCGTTCCACCCGGTTCTCCGTCATCGCTAAACCGAAGAATCGGATTTTCTTCACCAACAACATAAGCAAAACAGTTATGCCTCGCATCATAATGTTTCTTTTTAACAGAAGTCACAAAATCAATTGCGGCTTTCTCGCTTTCTGCATGACAGACATATCCAATGAATCTCGACTTTTTCTCAACAATTTCACCGAAACCTGGTTCAAGGATTGTCGCATATTCCTTTTGCATTCCATTTCTCCTAATCCCATTTTCTATTTCTTAACAGTTCCTTACTTAATAATAACAGATTTTGTACCCGATTTCCACTGTCAATAATCCGGATTTACGGGTAATTAATTCTTTACAGCTGTAACAATTTTGAATAAATGTGGCAATTTGGGGCTATATTTGATATACTAATTATATTCGTCAACATACTAGGAGGCAATTTATGGATTATTCAAAAAGAAATACGAAAAAAAAGCAAAAACAACTGGTTTCCAAACATACTAAAAACCTGAAAAAAATTTCATATTTATTTTACAAACTGCTAATCTTCACACTTCTGTTATTGGTTATTGTCGGAGGCGGCGCAGCACTCGGAATGTTTACGTCTATTATCCACAATGCGCCTAATATTGCTGACATCAAAGAAAGTGTAAAGCTGGAAGGCTTTCAAACTACAATTTATAACCAGGCAGGCAAGGAACTTACTACTCTTTCTACCGCAAACTCCAACAGGATTTACGTCGAATATGAAAATATTCCCGAAAATCTTGTCAATGCTTTTGTTGCCATTGAAGATGAACGCTTCTGGAATCACAATGGTGTAGACGCAAAAGGTATTGCCCGTGCTTTCTTTGTCGGCATTAAAAGACGCAATTTTTCAGAAGGTGCCTCAACAATTACGCAGCAGTTGATTAAAAATCAGATTTTTAATGTTGGACTTAATGAATCTACTTTTATGGACTCTTTAAAACGTAAGATTCAGGAACAGTACTTAGCTATAGAATTAGAAAAGCAAATTGACAAAAAAGATATTTTGGAGCTCTACTTAAATGCCATTTATTTAGGTGAAGGTGCCAATGGTGTTCAGACTGCCTCTGAAATCTATTTTGGAAAAGAAGATTTGAAAGACCTGACAATATCAGAATGTGCGGTCATAGCAGCAATCACACAAAGCCCTACTGAATTTGATCCTGTTCTTTATCCTGAAAATAATCAGTCACGTAAAAATACAGTATTAAAAAAAATGTTAGAGCAGAATATGATCAGCCAGGCCGAATATGACAATGCTATGGCAGATGATGTATACGCACGAATTTCTCCTAACAAAAAGAATGATAAGAATGAAGACAAATCATATAACTCCTACTATCTTGATACAGTTATTAACACACTGACAGAACAGCTTGTAAACGAATATAACTATACCGAAACACAGGCTTACAATGCAATATACTCCGGTGGTCTTAGCATTTACATTAATCAGGATGCTGCACTCCAAAAAATTTGTGACGAGGAAATAAATAATTCCGATAACTACCCTGCCGGGACAAGCGTAGCACTGAATTATGCACTGACTTTAAGCGACCCTGAAAGTGGCGAATTGCATAATTATTCCAGCAACCACCTGCTGTCTTACTATCAGGAAAAAACCGAAAACCCAAAATACAACCTAATCTACTCAAGTGAGGATACCGCACGAGCCGCTGCAGATGAATACAAAGCCCATGTAATTGAACAGACAGGATATCAAGAATTAGCGGAATCCTTTTCAACAACTATACAGCCACAGTCTTCTTTTGTCTTAATGGATCAGCGGACAGGATATGTAAAGGCGATTTGCGGAGGTCGCGGTGCTAAAAACGGCAATCTAACATTAAACCGTGCAACTGATTCCAAGCGCCAGCCCGGATCTACCTTTAAAGTATTGTCAACCTATGTTCCCGCCCTTGATACTGCAGGCATGTCACTTGCCACCAGCTATGTTGATGAGGAAACCAAATACAGCAATGGTACTCCTGTCAAAAACTGGTACGGAGGTTACCGGGGACGCCAGACAATCCGTACCGCAATTAAAGATTCCATGAATATTATTACTGTAAAATGCTTTCAAGACGTCACTCCACAGGTAGGATATGATTATCTTTGCAATATGGGAATTACCACATTAAAAAACGGCAAGACCTCTGTAAATGGTATTGCTGAAAATGATGTCAATGAATCCATGTGTCTTGGCGGATTAACAGAGGGCGTTACAAATTTGGAATTAACCGGAGCTTATGCTTCTATTGCTAATTCAGGAACCTATGTGGAGCCTACTTTTTACACAAAAGTCTTAGACCACGATGGCAACGTGTTAATTGATAATACTCCTGAAACTAAACGGGTTATGAAGTCTACAACCGCATGGCTTATAAACAATGCAATGCAGGATGTTGTCACCTCAGGTACAGGTACTACAG
>JAIDHZ010000263.1 GCA_029052995.1 Lachnospiraceae bacterium
AAAGGTGGTCGAGCTATTCGACCACCATAAAAATATAAAAAACTTACACACTTATCTTGACAAACCCGTAATGAAACTAACGGAAATCTCCGCTAATTCTTGAAATTCTTCAACCGTAAGTCCAGAACCAGCAGCAACCTCGTCATAAGATAATTTTTTCATTTGTAAAAGTCATTTCGCAGTTTCAATCCTTTCATCATGTCTTGCCATTTGTCTTGCTTCATGAACTTCACTTTCAATATAAGAACGCACAATACTTCCGTAAAAGCTAATTTCTACTGATTTCCTGCTCATGCTCTGCCTATCATCGCTCTGTTGCTCCTTCACAAGAATATCATCTTCTGCTCCTTTACAAAAAAATAGAGCATATAGATTGATTTCTATATGCTCTGACGCTGTGTAATTATTCTGTTTTTATTGTGGTGATGGTAAAATATTCAATCGTATCAATGTCTTTCAAGCCATATTTACTATTTCGGCATGATAATGCAACATAATTCTACCTCTTATTTACCGGTTTTATTTTTTGATTTTTGCTTTAGAACCTACACCCTTTGCCCTTAACAGCTGTTTATAGCTTGTAAGCTTTTTCTTCGGAACCTTGATAGTCGCCTTAGAATTGATGCCCTTAAATGCATTACTTCCTACGTTCTTTTTTGTTAACTTAGTAGTCTTGATTGTAATACTCTTAAGATTTTTACATCCATTAAATGCATTCTTTCCAATATTCTTTACCTTAACCGGTATCGTGATGGATTTGAGCTTTGTACATTTGTAAAATGCTTTTTCTTCTATCTTACTAAGCTTAGACGGCAATGTGACACTGCTAAGCATTGTACAGCCTCCAAATGCATTTTTACCGATTGTGGTTATGTTCTTGCCTAATGTTACCTTGCTCATTTTCTTACAGTTGCTAAATGCATTTGCACCGATTGTAGTTACATTTTTGCCTAATGTTACCTGGCTCAAATTCTTACAATTGCTGAACGCATTTGAACCAATCGTCTTTACATTGTCTCCTACAACAATCTTTTTAGCTGTATCATTACCCTTAAATGCATCGCCTGCAACAGCAGTTACTTTATATATCTCTCCATTAATAGAAATGGAATTCGGCACAACAAGCGTATCTTTTTCACTTCCTGTTACAACATATTTCACAGTCTTGGAAGTCAGCCCCTTACTGGTTACCATGTAAACAGAATTTGTTGAGGTATCCTCAACGGAATCTCCCTTTTCAACATTGCCTGACACTTTTATAACAGGCTGCTGGCTTATGCTGCTGCCACCTGTTGCCGGAATCTCTTCTGTTCTGGTGTTGCGGCACTTTGTACAGGTATAAGTCTTAACACCTTTTTCTGTTGCTGTTGCTGCTTTTGTCACTTTCCCGGCATCCCATAAATGCCCAAGAGCCGGAGTTTCTCTTCCCGATGTCAGAACTGTGCTGCAATCTTTACAGCACTGGTCACCCGTATAACCTTTTTCTGTACAGGTGGCTGCTTTTCCATTTCTTAATTCTGTGCTTGTATGTTGACAGTTTCCTATTGGAGGAATATCTTCTAGCTTGGTCTCAGAACATCTGGTACATGTACGGATCCTCTCACCCTTTGCTGTCGCTGTCGGCTGTTTCGTTATTATTCCTTCATTCCATGAATGTCCGGCAGCAGGAATATCATTACCCTTTTCTACTACCTCACCGCAATCTTTACAGTATGAATCTCCGCTATAACCATTTTCTGTACAGGAAGCTGCTTTCTTGTTTTTAACCTCTAAGCTCATGTGCTTGCAGACTGCCGGAAGTTCTTCGGTCTTTGTTGCAGTACATCTGCTGCATGTATAAGTCATCTCTCCGGCCTCTGTCGCTGTCGGCTGCTTTGTTATCCTTCCGTCACCCCATAAATGTCCGATGGCTTTTATTTCTGTACCATTCTCTACTATCTCTCCACAATCTTCACAATATTTATCTCCGGTATAACCCGGTTCTGTACAGGTAGCCGCTCTGTCATCCCTTGTTTTTATTTTGTCATCTGGGTGTTCACAATCACTTTTTGTTATCTGTACCGAAACTCTTACGGTTTCAAAATTATTCTTGTCTGCTCCTTCATACACTGCTGTTGCTATAACCGTCACTCCGGTTTTCAGTTCTTTACTGGCATCTTCCTCTGACCATTTCCATCCCGCAGACAGTTTAATGTCAGATACCTTTTCAGTGGATTTCGAAACATTCTTTTTAGTTCCCGGTGTTCCATCCGGTCTCGTTGCCTTTGCAATGGTAAAGTTTTTCTCAATCGTTCCCGTATAAGCACCCATACAGGTAATAACAACAGAAGCCTCACCTGCATTGGTATTATTCTTATAGGATACGGTATAATCAACATCCTTAGTTAAAAGCTCTTTCCCTGCCTTTACAATAACCTGGGGCGTTTTAGCTTTCCCGTCATATACAATATCAGCATCAACAACTGTTATGTCTATAGTAATATTATCCTGCTTTGCTCCACACACTGTACATACACCGGAAGACCAATTATGTCCTTTTGCCGGAATAACTGTTCCCTTAGCTGTAACTTCACTACAGTCTATACAAACTGTGTCTCCTGTATATCCGGTCTCTGTACAGGTAGCATCTTTAGCTCCCTGGACTGTCGTATTGCTGTGATTACAGTCTATCGGCTGATTTGCTCCACACACTGTGCATACCCCAGAAGACCAATTATGTCCCTTTGCCGGGATTGCTTTTCCCTTTGTAATCAGTTTATTACAGTTTGTACAGTAGGTATCACCTGTATATCCTGCCACAGTACAGGCAGCCTCTTTTTCGTTCCTGACATCTGTCCTGTTATGTGTACATTCTTCCTCATGTATCGTTGACTTTCCGCTGAATGTATATGTAAATGATTTTACGGCAGCGGTTTCCCCATTCAATGCCTTGATGATTACATTGTCTGCCTGTCCATTAGACAGCCCATCGCCTACTTTTAATTTAACGCTTCCTGTAAACTCTGTTTCATTTCCATCATTGAACTTATAAGTGCAGGTTTCCCCATTGCTTACGGTAAAGGTGACCTCTGTCGGTTCCTTGATGCTGCCGGCTGCAAGGCTTGCGGTGATTGTAGGCTTTGTCCCGCCTGCATAATCTTCCCATGTTCCTGCATTATACAGCTTCCCTGTGGATGGCAGTTCCAAATCCTTTGTCTGCAACGTATAATTGCCATTTTTACCACTGTTAAAGATGATGTGGTCGAATTTATCCTCGGGCACCTCAATTTTATAAATACCTTCCTCTGCCTCTTCCATCTTTTCGCCCGGCCATTCTGCATTGTTTTCCTCGCTTGCCACATTCCACATGTAGGCATAAACCTCTGCCCAGGAATCCGTATTTTTAAAGAAAATATCATTCGATACTACCGTTCCGGTCTTTACATAGCCTCTGGAAATCATGACAGTCTTTCCATTGCTGCCGGTTCCCGAAACAATGAGACTTACCAGTTCCCCTGCCTGTGCATTTTCTCCAATGGTAAGTGTCTTGCTCCCCTCAAAAGCTTTCGGTGATTCATCACCAAGCTGGTACGTTGCCTCCGTTACATTTTCTGCGCTTACGGTCACATCAAATTTATTTGTGAAGCATTTGGAATCTTCTGAAATGGAAAGCATCGGTAGATCCTCGCCAATTGTATAAGTAAAGCTCTTTTCCTTTGTTTTTCCATTCTTGGTGGCTCCAATCTTTACGACGGTGCTGTCCCCTGCTTCTTTTCCTGTTCCCAGAGTAAGAGTAACCGTTCCCTTAAAGCTTACCGGAGCTGAGCCGTCCACTGAATAAGTGGCATCATCTGCATTCTCCACCGTAAAGGTGACCTTCTTTTCACCTCTGATCTCACAGGGCTGTAAATCTGTGCTGATTTTTATACCGTCTGGATTCGGAGTATAATAATCGCTCCATTTTCCTGTGTCTGCGTCAAACAATTGTCCATATTTTCCAATGGACTCGCCAAGTTCAGACACATTATTATTGAAGATTACACTGTTATAGGTATCTAATTCAGGAACCTCTAACGCATAAATTGTATGTCCTTCCGCATCTTCCCCGTATTCAAACATTGCATTTCCCGGCCAGCCAGATAAGGTTTTATCGGTTTCTTTTCCCACCGCATGGTAGATATAGGCATTTGCCCTCACCCAGTTTTTGCTTGTGGTAAAGAAAATACAAGAGTCCATATCTACATCCTGCTTGGTATA
The DNA here is from genome assembly GCA_029052995.1 of Lachnospiraceae bacterium. Classification (GTDB taxonomy): domain Bacteria; phylum Bacillota; class Clostridia; order Lachnospirales; family Lachnospiraceae; genus CAG-590. The sequence goes on from JAIDHZ010000263.1 coordinate 4,237, forward strand.
GGTATAGGATTCCGTATAAGTGCCCCTTGCATTTCTTCCCGTCAGCGTAACTGTAATTTTCTCCCCAGTAGCTAAGCCTTCACCTACATAAACTACATCCTGATCTTTAAAAGAGCCTTTTTCCCCGGTTGAACAGGAATACGTTGCAGTATCTGCATACCGGGCGGTCAGTTTAAGCTTCAGCTTGTCCGTGTAATACGCCGAGCCATTATCCTTGTTGCTTCTCAAATCAACCGGATATATGTTGCTCGGGTTTGGTCTTGCACCTTTATATAAGACTGCGATTCCATAATCTCCGCCAATGGTTCCGCTCACTGTCGTCCCGTCACAGGTAAACGTCGTTCCAGACACTTCATCTTTGTAGCTCCCTGCCGGCAACCCCTGTGCACCAAGGCTAACCGCCCCGGGTCCTGCAAGATTGATGATGACCATTCCGTCACCGCGCCTGCAGTATCCGATACTGCCTTCATTCCCCTGTACTGATTTCTCATTGTGGTAATAATTGTTGAAATGATTGACCGCAGCAACCTCCTTAGATGCCCATGTATAGGTTTCGCATTTCCCCATCAGGGCAGGCTCCACATCATCACCCATATTCGGCCGTTCTTTTCCATTGGTGTCATCAATCAGGGTGTCCTTTGAATAATAGGGCCTTGCAAAGAACAGGCTAGCCACGTCTTTTTTCGAGCCGACGATTCCCCATGCCTGGACAACGGAAGTATCTGTTGCATAGCGGGAGCCTTCTCCCATATATGTATCATGAGACTCGCACCAGACTACGCTTTTGCTGTCATCAATCGGGAAACAGCTTCCCAAGCCTCCAATGCCCCCATACCTTACACTGTTCAAAAGGTTATTTCCCGCTGAATTGTCTGTTATCGACATATTTTTTGTATATGCTGTAAACGGCAGTTCATCGATACGGTTCAATATTTCCCCATATACATAAAGGGTTCCACCTGTCTTTTTTGAATAGTGCGACCTCGCCTCATTCAGTACCGTATTCCAGAAGTCGCTGGCAAATTCAGGGTCATCCTCGTCTGTCTCAATATGCTTTGCCGCATCAAAACGGAATCCGTCCACGCCGCAGTCAATCAGTTCATCCAGATATTCATAGACAAACTTCTGAACCCGCTTATCGCCTGTATTCAGATCCGGCATTCCCATAGTTCCCTGAGTGACATCCTTTCTTCCATCACTCATCCAAATCTGCAGATCATTGATATGCCAATAGCTAGGGTCTGTCATCATGTCCTCGCACCAGTACTCTCCTACCTGCGGTGAAATATCCGTCATGGAATTCTGCCAGCCCGAGATATTTCCCAAATGGTTCGCTACGATGTCCACAATGACCTTTATTCCATATTTTTCTGCCGTAGCACACATGGATTCCAGTTCTGCCTTGGTTCCCAGCCAGGTCTGTCCATTGTCGCACACATTAAAGGTGACCGGCTGATACATTTTCCACCAGTTTCCTTTTCCTGCCACTCCCGGATACCCCACCTCGCTGCACACATTTCCCTGATATGTATAATCCTTGGGCTGCTGGGCCGGTGAAGTCTGTACGGCGGTGTAGCCGCATTCCGCAATAATCTCCATATTCTCCTCAATCGTCTTGTAAGACCAGTTCCAGCAGTGCAGGATGGAAGAACCCTGAATATCGTCCATCAGCCCATAGTCGCCCGCACTGGCGGCAACTGCGTTCACCTGATTTTCCTGAGCCACAGCCACTTCCGCTTGATAATCCTGCACTGCAGCCTTCGTTGTCATAGCATTCACCGGCAGGCTGTTTCCGGCCAGTGCAAAAGCCAATGCAAGTGCCCCAAGCCTTAAATACTTTTTCTTTTTCATTTCCTTCTCCTTTCATTATAAAAGTTATAGGTTTTATTAAATAATTGTTTATTTTTTTGTTACATTTATATTATATTATGAATAATTTCTTTGCACAATCTAAAATATTGCACAAATGATTATCGTCAATCCTCCACATTTCCCCTATATTCTGCCCTCTAATTTGTACATTCTGCCAAAAGGCCTAACGAATTTAATTTAATTATATTCCAGAGCAAACTCTTCCGCTGCCTGACAGATATATTCTATAAGCCTCATTAAACCGCCCTTTGCCTCATAGTCCTTTTCTGCCTGTTCCATCTTACTCTCCCTAATATAGTCGATGTCAAAAGCTTTAAGGAATACTCTTTTACGCATGTCG
>JAIDHZ010000264.1 GCA_029052995.1 Lachnospiraceae bacterium
AGAATGAAGTATAGTGTTTTTAGGTTAGCACTAGCTAACTTTATTTTAAAAATATTAGTTAGCGGATGCTAATATGATTTGGCTGATTCCGGTTACCGGAACACAGGCCAATACCATGCGCATGCAGTGTGGTTATTAATTTGAGAAAGGGGAAATGGTGGTACATATGACTTTGAAGGATGCGGTAGAAGGAAATGAGTATATCATTCAGCAGATTGAAACAGATGACGAAGAACTTAGTGCTTTTTTATTTTCTCTTGGATGCTATAGCGGGGAAACTATTACGGTAGTTTCTCATTTGAAGGGTGGATGTATAGTTTCCATTAAAGATGGAAGGTACAATATTGATAATCAGTTGGCTGAGGCTATTCACATTTAGATGGAAAAAACAACCGGCTGATTGTTTTTTTACTTGCAGGTTAGCAGATACTAACTTATATATTTGTAATTTTTCCGAAAGGATTAATGTAATTAAAATATTATTAAGGAGGAGATTCTTATGAGAATTGCTTTAACAGGTAACCCAAATTCCGGTAAAACCACAATGTACAATGCCCTTACCGGACGTAATGAAAAGGTTGGTAACTGGGCAGGTGTTACTGTAGATAAGAAGGAGCATCCCATTAAAAAGGCATATTGTGCAGGTGATGAGCAGCTGATTGCTGTTGATCTTCCGGGGGCTTATTCCATGTCACCGTTTACCAGTGAGGAGAGCATTACCAGTTCCTATGTAAAGAAGGAGAATCCGGATGTTGTTATTAATATCGTGGATGCAACTAATCTAAGCCGCAGCCTTTTCTTTACAACGCAGCTTTTGGAGCTGGGGATTCCTGTTGTCGTTGCTCTTAATAAGAGTGATATTAACGAGAAGAAGGAAACTAAGATTAACCAGGAGGCTTTATCTGAAAAGCTTGGATGTCCGGTGGTGAACACGGTATCTACTTCGGCTGAAGGACTAAAAGCAGTGATTAAGGCGGCTGTAGAACAGGCAGATGAGGTTCAGAAAGCGCCTTATAATCAGGGTGATATTGACCTGACGGATGAAAAAGCTGTTGAAGATGCTGACCGTAAGCGTTTTGAGTTTGTAAATAAAATTGTAAAAGATGTTGAAACACGCAAGGTTTTGACTAAGGACAAAAACTCCGGAGACAAGATTGATGCCGTTTTGACTAATAAATGGCTGGGTATTCCGATTTTTGCCGTTGTAATGTGGCTGGTGTTCCAGATATCCCAGGCATGGGTAGGTCCTTATATTGCTGATACATTGGTTGGCTGGCTGGAATCTTTCCAGGAATGGGTTGGGGGAATGTTTGAAAATGCATCTCCGCTTTTGTCTGCGCTTCTTGTGGATGGTGTAATCGGAGGTGTGATTGCAGTTGTTGGATTTTTGCCGCTGGTAATGGTAATGTACTTCCTGCTTGCTCTTCTTGAGGATTGTGGATATATGTCCCGCGTTGCGGTTGTTCTTGATCCGATATTTAAGAAAGTCGGTCTTTCCGGTAAGTCGATTATTCCGTTTGTTATCACCATCGGATGTGCGGTTCCGGGTATTATGGCAAGCCGAACCATCCGTAACGAGCGTGAACGCAGGGCTACAGCAATGCTTTCGCCATTTATGCCATGTGGTGCCAAGATTCCGGTAATTGCACTCTTTGCAGGTGCATTTTTTGACGATGCCGGATGGGTAAGCGCATTAATGTATTTTTCAGGTATTGCTTTGATTTTCTTTGGAGCACTCCTCGTAAATAAGGTGGCAGGCTACAAAGCAAGAAAGGCATTCTTTATTATTGAACTTCCTGAATATAAGATTCCTTCTTTGTGGGGTGCTTTTAAGTCTATGTGCAGCCGTGGATGGGCTTATATAGTTAAGGCTGCTACTATTATCCTGCTTTGCAATACGGTTGTCCAGATAATGCAGACCTTTGACTGGAGTTTTCATGCTGCTGAAACCGCAGATTCTTCTATTCTTGCTTCTGTTGCCGGTCCATTTGCATACTTACTTGTTCCTATTGTTGGAGTTCTAAGTTGGCAGCTGGCAGCGGCAGCTGTTACCGGATTTATTGCAAAGGAAAATGTTGTTGGTACTTTGGCTGTGTGCTTTGTAGGTCTTGAGAATCTTATTGATACTGAGGAACTTGCCCTTATGCAGGGGGCAGGTGCTGAAGTGGCAGGTGTGCTTGCTATTACCAAGGTTGCTGCCCTTGCATACCTTATGTTTAATCTGTATACCCCTCCGTGCTTTGCGGCAATTGGCGCCATGAACTCTGAGATGAAAAGTGGTAAATGGGTTTGGGGCGGCATAGGTCTCCAAATGGGTGTAGGTTATACAGTAGGTTATCTGGTATATACAATTGGTACGCTTATCACGGAACCGGCAATGTTGAATGTTGGTGCTGCGATTGGCGGATTAGCGGCAGTCATAGTTTTTGCAACTGTTGTGGTTATGCTTATTAACAATACAAATAAGCAGCTGAATTTGGAATATGCTTTGCAGAGGTAGATTATGGCAGATTTAATAATTATTGCAATAATTATATGTATTGTCGCTGGCATTGTGTTTTATTTATACAAGTCAAAAAAGCGTAATGGAGCCTGCATTGGATGTCCATGTGCCAGGCAGTGCAATAATAAAAACAGTGGATGCCAGGATAAAATGAAAACGGATAATAACAAATAAATTTAAGGGGATGTCCACTGTCTTTAGTGCATCCCCTTATTTTAAAGAAGAGGGAGCCTGTTGTGGAGGCGGCAGCTGCAAACCTAAAAAGAAGAAACTGTCTAATGTTGTATATGAAAACTTTTAAAATTGAAGGTATGCCTTGGCTAATACCCGGAATGAATATATAAAGTACAAGTTTTCAGTGTTTGGCATAGGTGTGGAAAATAACATATTTTATAGTATGCTTTGGCAGATTGCACAAATTATTTCTTGACCAAGTCGGTTTGTTGTGGTAAATTTATATTGTAAAAAGTTTTTTCAAACAAAATGAAATGGAGGTAAAAAGTATGAGAAGTATGAAAAAGCTATTGGCGTTAGCACTGACAGCAACTATGTCTGCTACACTATTGGTTGGATGTGGCGGGGATGACGCCGGAACAACCTCGCAGGGTTCAGGCAGTGCTACAGGTACCACTGCGGAGGCAGGTGGATCATCAGACGCAGGTTCAGGAGAGACTCAGGACATTACATTGAAGGTTTGGTGTCCGCAGAATCAGGTGGATTCAGGTATCATGGAGGAGCAGCAGGCAGCTTTTGCAGCAGAGCATCCTGAGTACAACATTACATGGACAACTGAGGTAGTAGGTGAGGACAAGTGTTCTGAGAATGTATTGAAGGACGTTGATGCAGCTGCAGACGTATTCATGTTTGCAAACGATCAGACATATGCTATGGTAGAAGCAGGAGCATTGGCTCAATTGGGCGGTGAAGCTGAGTCTATGGTTAAGGATAACATGACCGAGGACGTGGCTAAGACTGTTACTTACACAGATGGAGGTCTTTATGGAATACCTTTCACTCATAATACATTTGTAATGTTTTATGACAAGACTCTTTTGGAAGAGGGAGATATTACATCTTTGGAAAAAATCATGGCAAAAGAGACAGCAGATAATGTGTACAACTACTATTTTGAGTCTGCTGGCGGCTGGAAACTTGGCTGCTATTACTATGGTGCCGGTCTTAGTGTATTCGGTCCTGACGGAAGCGATTTGGCTGCCGGAGTAGACTGGAACAGTGAGAAGGGTGTGGCTGTAACCAATTACCTTATTGACCTGATTAACAACAAGAAGTGTGCTTACGATGGTGAGATTGCAGTTTCAGAGTTGATTGCAGAGCACAGACTGGGTGCATGGTTTGACGGTGCATGGAACTACGACATGTACAAGGAAGCATTGGGAGATGATTTGGGAATTGCTACTATTCCTACCTTTAATCCGGATGGCACTGACTACCAGTTACTTGGATTTTACGGTTCCAAAGCAATCGGTGTAAATGCACATTCACAGAACATGGCTGCAGCAGTTCAGTTTGCAACATTCCTTGGAAATGAGGAGAATCAGGTACTTCGTTTTGAAAAATCTGCTCAGGTTCCTACCAATAAGGCGGCAGGTGAGATTGATGCAGTTACCTCAGACGCTCTTGCAAAAGCAATTGTTGAGGAAGCTAATACAGCCAGTGTTGCTCAGCCACAGAATTCTGTATTTTCAACTAGATATTGGAATTATGCAGGCGCTATAGCAACAGAGATTCGCAGTGGCGAAATTACTAAGGATAATGTGCAAGAAAAACTTGATTCTTTTGTACAATCTATGACGGCTGAATAATAGTATTTATCTGGGCATTTGAACAGATAAATGAAACAGACAGGAATGCCGTATATAGGGCATTCCTGTTATTTTTCATTAAAGGGAGGTCTATTATGGGGTCAAGTAAAGACAACAAAATTAAAAATGTTAATTTTTTTTCCCGTCCGAGAGATGCCAGCACTTCTCAGGCATTCCAAATGGGTGATACCATGACGAAGCTGTCCTTTTTCATCTTTGGACTGGGTAATATTGTGAATCGTCAGATTGTACGGGGAATAATTTTCCTGTTAATTGAAATCGCTTATCTAATTTATATGGTTGCTTTCGGAATAAGAGCAATTGGTAATTTTATGACACTGGGTACTGTAGAACAGGGTCAGGTGTACAATGAGGCCTTGGGTATTTACGAATACACTGCAGGTGACAACTCAATGCTGTTCCTGCTTTATGGTGTTATCACGCTTATGCTGACAGTAGGCATTGTTTGTGTGGCGTGCCTGTCCGGTAAGAGTGCTTTTTGTACACAGTTCCGGAAGGAAAAAGGGATGGATGTTCCATCGTTTTGGGATGATTTGCGTTCACTGAAGGAAGAAAACCTGCATGCGATGTTGCTGACGCTTCCTGTTACGGGAATTATATGTTTTACGATTGTTCCCTTGGTGTTTATGATTATGATGGCATTCACCAGTTATGACCATGAGCATCAGCCGCCGGGAAATCTGTTTGACTGGGTGGGTATTGCTAATTTTAAGGCTATATTTGCAAGCGGCAGTAAGTTGGCGGGTACTTTCTGGCCAATATTGACATGGACGCTTATATGGGCTGTGTTTGCAACATTTACCAACTATGTTTTGGGACTTTTACTGGCGTTGTTAATTAACCGCAAGGGAACACGCGCAAAAGGTTTTTGGAGATTTATGTTTGTCATGTCTATAGCCGTGCCACAGTTTGTTACGCTGCTTAGTATGAAGACCATCTTTAATGCAAACGGTCCCGTAAATGTTATTTTAAGAGCGCTGGGATTTATCGGAGCAACAGAATCCATTCCATTCTTTACGGATTCGCTGTATGCAAAGATTACAATTATCTGTATCAATATCTGGATTGGTGTGCCATATACTATGTTGTCTACCACAGGTATTTTGCAGAATATACCGGCAGACATTTATGAGGCTGCGGAGATTGATGGCGCCAACCCATTAACAATATTCCGTAAAATTACAATGCCTTACATGAACTTTGTAATGACGCCGAATCTGATTACTGCATTTGTTGGGAATATTAACAATTTCAATGTTATTTTCCTTTTGTCAGGAGGCGGTCCGGATTCAATGGATTATTATTACGCAGGTAAGACAGACCTTTTGATTACATGGCTTTATAAGCTGACTATTACTCAAAAGGACTACAATTTGGGAGCTGTTATCGGTATTTTAGTGTTTATTATTATGGCTACTTTGTCACTGTTGACTTACCGGCATACCGGTTCTTATAAAGATGAGGGGGCGTTCCAATAATGAAATCAAGAAAAGCTTCTATGGATAATTTATGTCATGCAGTATTGGCTGTATTGAGTATATTTTGGGTTCTGCCCATATTTTATGTAATACTTACATCTTTCCGGGAAGAGTCCGGATCTTATAAGAGTTATATATGGCCCAGAGGATTTACACTGGATAATTATAAGAACTTAATGACGGGAAACAGTAATATAGATTTTACCCGTTGGTTTCTTAATACCTTGATAATTGCAATTTTCAGTACCGTGCTGTCAGCTTTCTTTGTGCTGTGTGTGGCTTATGTAATGAGCCGGCTTCGCTTTAAAATGCGTAAACCTCTCATGAATGTGGCACTGATTTTGGGAATGTTTCCCGGTTTTATGTCCATGATTGCCGTGTATTATATTTTGAAGGGTCTTGGTTTCCTTGAGACAGGATTGTTAAAGCAGGTGGCGCTGGTGATGGTTTACTCGGGTGGAGCAGGTTTGACCTTTTATATGGCTAAGGGATTCTTTGATACAATTCCAAAGGCTATTGATGAGGCTGCCTATATTGATGGGGCAAGCAAGTGGGATACTTTTATCCACGTAACGGTACCACTGTCTAAACCTATTATTACCTATACACTGATTAATTCTTTCATGGCTCCATGGGTGGATTATATCTTTGCGAAGGTAATTATGGGTAATGATATTAAGTATTACACCATAGCTATTGGACTTTGGACATTGCTGGAAAAGGAATATATAGAACTGTATTATACACAGTTTTATGCCGGATGTGTGCTTATATCCATTCCGATTTCGATTTTGTTTGTATTGACGCAGAAGTGTTATGTCGAAGGTGTATCCGGTGCTGTAAAAGGATAATGCCGAAAGTATGCAGATATTCCCTGTCAGGAGAAATAGCCTGTACAGGGGAAGTCTGCGGAAATGGAGAGTGTTATGGAATTTCGATATGGAAAACAGAATTGGAGTACATTGGAGAGAGGGGAGGAGAACTGTTACCTGATGACGAATGGTCTAGGTGGGTTTTCCTCCCTTTCTCTTATTGGATCATGTGTGAGGAATGATCAGGCGGTGCTGATGGCATGCTTAAAGTCCCCGAACAACCGTTATAATATGATTCACCGTTTGGAGGAGCAATTGAGTTTTGGAGAAAAGGTTTGTTTTTTGTCCAGTCAGGATTTTATAAAAAAGGACAGACGGGAAGAAGGATTTTTAGTGCAGGATGGATTTTCTTTTGAAGACTATCCGGTATGGACATACAGGGTGCATGGAATTGAAGTTATTAAGAAGATTGCACTTGCCCAGGGTGAAAATACAGTAAGCATACTGTATGAAATACGAAACGGCTCAAAGGAGGCAGCGTCCCTTACGGTGACACCCCATATGCAGTTTGTTCCTAAGGGAAGTTTGATGCCTGAAGATATTAAGTTTACTTTTGAATATATAGAAGAACAGAGTGCTGAGTATGATGACTGTTGTGCCAAAATTGCCTCAAAGGATGTTGAGCTTTATCTTCGTACGAATGGTATTTTAAAGGAGGTTCCCATACAGATTTGTGAGGAGCTGTATTATGCCGATGACGAAAAAGATGGAAGGAATTTTATTGGACGCACAGCGGTAAATCATAGAATCAGCATGGAGGTTTTACCAGGGCAGACAAGTGTTTTAAAAATGCTGTATGGTACAACACAGACACAGTTGGATGCGGATGAAATCTTTATACAGGTACAGGAATACCGGAAGGCTTTGGCAGACAGTGCAGGTTTTAATACAGAACCTGCAAAAACACTGGCTGTTAATGCAAACCAGTTTCTTTCCTACCGTCAATCTACTGATGGGTGGACAATACTTGCAGGATTCCCTTTCTTTGAGGACTGGGGAAGGGATACTATGATTGCCTTTACGGGCTGCTGCCTGGTTACAGGTCAATATGAAGCGGCAAAAAGTATTATGAAAACCTTTGCGTTATACTGCAGAAAGGGCTTACTGCCCAACTTGTTTCCGGAAGGTAAAGAGAAGCCTATGTATAACACTGTGGATGCCGCTTTACTGTTCATTCTGGCAGTACATGAGTACTACACTAGGACCGGGGATTGCGCATTTGTTGCAGAGGTGATGCCGGTGATGTCAGATATTATCCGGTGGTATGCGGAAGGTACTGACTACGGAATACATATGGATAATGACGGGCTTCTTATGGCAGGAGAGAAATATGATCAGGTCACATGGATGGATGTGAGGATTGATGATATTCTGCCCACCCCAAGACATGGAAAGCCTGTGGAAATCAATGCTTATTGGTATAATGCATTGTGCATTATGGAGAATTTTAGCAAGGCGGAAGAGATTAATGCGGCTATGCCGGTAAATAATGTTGATTATGGCTTGATGGCGGCTCGTGTGAAGGAATGTTTTGAATCTGTATTTTGGAATGAGGAAGCAGGCTGCCTTAAGGATGTGATTTGTGGAGGTCCGGCAGAAAATCAGATCCGGTGTAATCAGATTTGGGCGGTATCCTTACCTTATGCATTGTTGTCCCATGAAAAGGAATGCCGTGTAGTGGAGACGGTTTATGAAAAACTTTATACTCCATGGGGTCTTAGAACCCTTGATCCGGAAGATGCACAATATCACGGCTTCTATGGTGGACCTCAAAAGGAACGTGACATGGCTTATCATCAGGGTACAATATGGACGTTTCCTCTAGGTGGATATTATCTGGCTTATTTGAAGGTACATGACTATTCTATGGAAGCGAAGGATATGGTCAGGAGGCAACTAAAACTAATGGAACCGGCTCTTTGGGAAGGCTGCATAGGACAATTGGCGGAAATATATGATGGGGACAACCCAGTGAAATCAAAAGGATGCTTTGCACAGGCATGGAGTGTGGGCGAGATTCTTAGGGTTTATGATATATTGGATTGCGCTGATGCGCAAGCAGGTCATCAATTTTCTTCGAAAATTGGTGACACATGATATATTGGAAGGAGACAGACATGTATAAAAATTATATATTTGACTTATATGGAACTCTTGTAGATATAAGTACTGATGAGAATAATCCGGCTCTTTGGGATAAACTTGGTGAAATTTATTGGGCCTATGGTGCAGCTTATGCTCCGGGAGAGCTTTGGAAAGCTTACGGAAAGCTGGAGCTTGAGGAGAAGGAAAAACAGACTGTGGAAAATGAGGAGATTGATATAACAAAGATTTTTGCAGAGCTTTATCGCAGTAAGGGTATAGACTGTAGCGTGGAACTTGCAAGGATGACGGCAATAACCTTTCGGGCGATGTCCAGAAGTAAGATTAATCTGTACGACGGAGTTTTGGAAGTACTGGAGGAATTAAAAAAGCGGGGAAAGGGAATTTATCTTTTGTCTAATGCCCAGACCGATTTTACACGGCCGGAAATTTCAATGATGGGAATTGAGAAGTACTTTGACGGTATATTCATTTCTTCTGAACAGGGAGTCAAAAAGCCTTCTGACGCCTTCTTTGCAAAGCTTATGAATACCTATGGATTGGATTCAAAGGAAAGTGTGATGATTGGTAACGATGAGTTGGCTGACATAGCAGGGGCGAACAGAGTGGGTATGGACAGTCTGTATATACATACAAGCATTTCACCGCAGGAAACGGGTAAAGCTGATGCTACCTACCGGATAATGGATGGAGATTTTAGAAAAATAATGAGCCTTATAGTAGAGGAATAGAAAATGGCAGAGGAGAGGAAACAGCGGTATACAAAGAAACAGCGTGCACTTGATATTATAGAATTACTGCGTCAGGAATATCCTGATGCAGGGTGTACTCTGGATTATGATGATGCATGGAAGCTTTTGGTAAGTGTAAGACTGGCGGCGCAGTGTACGGATGCAAGGGTAAATGTGGTGGTAGAGGGGCTTTATGAAAAGTATCCAAGCGTGGAAGCTCTTGCGGCGGCTGATGTCAGTGATATTGAGGAGATTGTAAAGCCTTGTGGATTGGGGCACAGCAAGGCGAGAGATATTAGTGCATGCATGAAAATGTTAATGGAACAGTATGATGGCAAAGTTCCGGAGGATTTCAACGAGCTTCTTAAGCTTCCCGGTGTGGGAAGGAAGAGTGCTAACCTGATTATGGGTGATGTGTTTGGTAAGCCAGCCATTGTGACAGATACCCACTGTATCAGGCTTACAAATCGTATGGGACTGGTAGATGGAATTAAAGAACCTAAGAAAGTAGAGATGGCGCTTTGGAAAATTATTCCACCGCAGGAGGGGAGTGATTTCTGCCACCGTCTGGTATACCATGGACGGGCAGTATGTACAGCCCGTACAAAGCCGGATTGCGGGCACTGCTGTCTGAAGCAGGTTTGTAAGAAGGTAGGAGTATGATAATATACTGGTGGGTACCATGGCAGACGAGGCTTCAAATCCTAATGCCGGATATATTTTCCCGGCATTAGGATTTTTTTGCCTGTTTTTCCTAATAGCTTTCATCCTTTCTTTTCATTTACCTCAATAATGTAAGCAGTCATTTCAGGCACTTGAAGCACGATACTTCCTCCATGATCCTGATATACTACTTCACTGCCAAAAACATCTTTCAGGTTTCCTGCGTTCTCCTTTCCAAAAATATCATACGGAAGAGTAATCTCCGTGGATTTCTCCTCCACAGAACATATTACATAGAAAAGCTGCTGTTCTGTAAATCTGGCAAATGCAAAAACGCTTCCCTCTTCCCATAGAATCTTAAATCCGCCTCCGCAAAATGCTTCATTTTCCTGTTTCATATGTGCAAGTGTATAATAGCACTGATACGGGGTCTCTTTCTTGAAATCCTTGTCCCAGGGCATCGGGTAACGGAATCCCTCATTATCTTTCAACCGCCCATCAATTCCGGCTTCATCACCATAATAGATGCTTGCGGTTCCCGGAAGTGTAAAGAGCAGTACATTGGCAATCTTAACTGCCTCCCATGAAATCTTTGGATTATTATGAAGCCTTGGGGCATCATGGCTTCCCAGCAAATTAAACTGTACCTGCTGCAATTGAAATGGAATCTTAAATAGATGTTGGCGTATGCGGTTAGCAAGTGTCTTAGCGCTTTGGTTCGGCTTTGTCTGACGGATAACCTCTTCCCTTCCGAGGAATAAATCCCACTCTCCGACAAATTCCCGAACCGGTCTGGCGCAGCCGAAATAATTCATTGGCGTATCCCATTCCTTTCCCTGCAGGAATTCACTGCATTCACCCCATTCTTCTGCCACAATATAAGCATCTTCCTTCGTACTTTTAATGCTGTCAGCTATCTCGGGCCATACCTCGTGATGAAGCTGTACCTCATCATTCCTTGCCATTACATCTGCCACATCAAACCGCCATCCGTCCGTATTAAATGGGGGCTTCAGCCATTTCTTAACAAGGGAATCCTCACCCCTGTATAATATATCCCTCAATTCGTCTGAAGTATAGTTGAGGGTTGGAAGCGTTTCCACATTCCACCACGCTTTGTATGTATTG
>JAIDHZ010000265.1 GCA_029052995.1 Lachnospiraceae bacterium
TTTTCCTTCCTCATTGAGATGTTCTTCCTCCACATAAGTATTGTCTATGGTACAAATAAAACTTTCAAAATTGGGTGTCTGGTAAATATCCTCAACAGAACACTCCATGACAAGGGGAGCTTTTGCAATAATTGGTGCTCCTGCCTCTCCCACTTCAAACTCAAATAATTCCCCTTTGTCTGTCTTTGCCCCGCTCACGGAACCTGCATAATCCGCTTCCGACAAAATTCCTTCATCTACAATATTAATGGATAGTTTCCGTCCCTGCTTTATGATTCCGTTAATATAATGCGGTTCTGCAAGACTGACAAGAACCATGTCATGCCCCAGTATCCCAATATGTGCCACCAATGTCCATGTAGGTACATCTCCATTCATCGCTCCAATTACGGTAACCGGCATTGGATATAATGCCAGTTGTGAACCAATATTCTTCTTCATGCCAACCATCCTCTCATCATTCTTATTCTGACATTGTGTCAGTAACATTATCATACGTCTATTCTGACATAATGTCAATATGTTTTTTCAAAATATTCCAGCCCTAAATTTATTCCCATGAAACAATGAGCCAAATGCGAACTTGCAGGAAACTGAAAACTCCTCTGCATTACCCGTTGTAACAAACACAGAGGAACAGACAAAAGCGAATACAAGCAGCCATTCCAGAGATTTATGAATTCTGCCTTTCTTCATAATCTGTCTCCTTTCATCAATCAGAGTTTTTTATTCTGGTTTCATTGTAATATCCATACAAATAAATGTCTAATACCTATTTTAATTATCAATTCATGCTTTCCGAGCATGAGTTTCTTTGGGTATAAAAACCTATAAAAATAGAGTACCTCACAAAAGGGATACTCCATTTTTCTTGTATTCATTCCTGTATTCTTCTCGCTATATTTTACAGACTATCTTTCAGGATTTTAAGCACCTCATCATGGTTCAGCACTTTATAACCGCCCTCCATAATAATTGTTCCGTCTGCGATACCGTCAAGCATATCTTCTGTTGCACCAAGCTCTCCAAGATGCATTGCCACTCCCAGCTCTTTCATCCAGCTCTCCATTGCCGCCAGTCCTTCGTCTGCAATCTGTTCCTCTGTCTTTCCATTTCCATTTACTCCCCACACTTCCTTTGCAAACCGTACAAACTTCGGCAGACCGTAGGGCATGATATAACGGTAATATGGAAGTGATACGGCCGAAAGCGTCATGCCATGCGTGGCATCGGTATATGCACCTGCAGACTGGCCTAACATATGCACCATCCAGTCAGTATCCTTTCCTCTTGACACCAGCGTGTTCAATGCCCATGTAGCTGTCCACATAATATTGGAACGTGCCTCATAGTCCTCCGGATTCTGAAGGGCAATCCGGGAACTGTGGATGACTGACTTCATCAATGCCTCACTGATATAATCACTGGTATTGTCATCCTCTCCCGAAAAGTACTGCTCACAAATATGGTTAAAAATATCATAAATACCAGCCACCATCTGACGCTTTGGAAGGGAAAAAGTAAATTTCGGATTCAAAATGGAAAACTTCGGCATAATGTTCTCATCCGCAAATACATGACAAATCTTCCTCTTACTCTCATGGTTGGTAATTACAGCCCCTGCATTCATCTCCGAACCGGTCGCCACCATCGTAAGCACGCAGCCTACGCGAACAATCTCACAATTCGGTACTTCAAATTT
>JAIDHZ010000266.1 GCA_029052995.1 Lachnospiraceae bacterium
TTTTAAAATGTACAAATCAGAATAGTAATCTGCAATAAAGGACAGCAAATCATTCATTCCGCCACAGCCGGAAAATCCTTCAATATACATATCAAGATTATCTATTCCTTTAAATCTAAGTGCCTTACATTCTTCATTTTCAGTATATACTTTCAAATATGAAGACGCTCCAAGACCAACTCCGAGATACTCTCTTCCGGTCCAGTATCCGATATTGTGCCTGCATTCAAAGCCGTCTCTTGCATAATTCGATATCTCATACCGGCTGTAACCACTATTTTCCAACAGTCTTTTCGTCTTTGTATACATCTCTCTGTCCTCTTCCTCCGAAGGAAGGAGATTAAGCAATGCATGATTGGCGCTTAATGGAGTTCCATTCTCCACAATCAGGCTGTAAGCCGATATATGTTCCGGGGAAAGTCCTGCTGCCCTCTTAAGTGTCTCCATGTAAGACTTCTCACCTTCTCCCGGTAATCCCGACATAATATCCACATTTATATTGTCAAAGCCAGACTGTCTTGCGCTGTAAAATGCCTCAGTAAACTGGTCATAATTATGCACCCTGTTAAGGGAAGCCAATACCTTATCATTAGCACTTTGAAGTCCAATGCTCAGCCTGTTAATTCCTGATTTACGGTAAGCTTTGAGATTATCCGGTTTTAAACTGTCAGGATTCCCCTCTATTGTAATCTCGGCATCCTTCTCCACCTCAAAGACAGAGTGAATCTGCTCTAACACCCTGACAATCAGCTCTTCCTTCACATAGGACGGAGTCCCACCTCCCAAAAAGATGCTTGTCACCACATAGGCTTCCGACACCGCCTGCCATGCAGCAATCTCTCTGCAAACCGTATCTGCATATGCTCTATGCTCACTATACCCAAATCCACCAAAGGAAAGAAAATCACAGTAAACACATTTACTTTTACAAAAGGGAATATGCACATATATTCCCAACTCCCTCTTTTTTACATTATCCATGTCCATCATACCATAAGGAAACCTGATGCGCAGGTCATCAAAGACCTCTAAATTCCCTCTCATTCCTCGTCAAGCTTCAATACACTCATAAATGCCTTTTGTGGAATCTCAACGTTTCCAATCTGCCGCATACGCTTCTTGCCCTCTTTCTGTTTCTCAAGCAGCTTCTTTTTACGGGTAATATCACCACCATAACACTTTGCAAGCACATCCTTACGGAGTGCCTTTACTGTCTCCCTCGCTATAACCTTGCTCCCAATTGCCGCCTGAATCGGAATCTCAAATAAATGCCTTGGAATCTCCCCTTTTAATTTCTCACACATTTTGCGTCCGCGCTCGTAAGCCGTATCTGCATGCACTATAAAGGAAAGAGCGTCCACCTCTTCTTTGTTAATCAAAATATCTAATTTTACAAGGTCAGACCGCCTGTAGCCGGAAAGCTCATAATCAAAAGATGCATACCCCCTTGATCGGGATTTTAAAGCATCGAAAAAGTCATAAATTATTTCATTTAACGGGAGGTCATATTTTATCAGGGCCCTGGTCTCCTCCATATATTCCATGCTCTTATAAATACCGCGCCGCTCCTGGCAAAGCTGCATAATAGCGCCCACATAGTCCTTTGTCACCATAATCTCTGCTGAAACAAAGGGTTCTTCCATATAATCGATAGAGGAAGGGTCCGGCAGATTAGACGGATTGGTAAGGGGAATCATCTCACCATCAGTCTTGTATACCCTGTATATAACCCCGGGGGCCGTGGTCACCAGGTCCAAATTATATTCTCTCTCTAAACGTTCCTGAATAATTTCTAAATGAAGCAGACCTAAAAAACCACAACGGAAACCAAAGCCCAAAGCAATGGAAGTCTCTGGCTCATAGCTTAAGGAGGCATCATTTAACTGCAATTTTTCCAGTGCATCCCGCAAATCCGGGTACTTTGCTCCATCTGCCGGATAAAGACCGCAATATACCATGGGATTCGCCTTTTTGTATCCCGGAAGAGCTTCGCCGCATGGATTATCAGCATCTGTTACGGTATCCCCCACCCGTGTATCCTTTACGTCTTTAAGACTTGCCGTAATATATCCAACCATTCCTGCAGACAGCCCGTCCTGAGGAATAAACTGCCCTGCTCCAAAGATACCAACCTCAACCACCTCTACTACAGCTCCTGTTGCCATCATCTTAATCTTGCTGCCTTTCCTTACAGAACCATCAAAAAGACGGCAGAAAATGATAACACCCTTATAAGCATCATAAATGCTGTCAAAAATCAGAGCCTTTAACGGTCCTCCCACATCCCCTGAGGGTGCCGGAATCTTTTGTACAATCTGCTCTAATACTTCATCAATATTAAGCCCTGTCTTTGCAGAAATTCTAGGCGCATCCATCGCCTCAATCCCAATCACATCCTCAATCTCGTTAACTACACGCTCAGGGTCTGCACTTGGCAGATCAATCTTGTTTACGACCGGCATGACTTCTAAATCATTATCAATGGCAAGATATACATTTGCAAGAGTCTGCGCTTCAATTCCCTGGGCTGCATCCACCACTAAAACAGCACCCTCACATGCTGCCAGACTCCTTGACACCTCATAATTAAAATCAACATGTCCCGGAGTATCAATCAGATTAAAAATATACTCCTGTCCATCTTTAGCCTTATAGACAATACGTACTGCCTGTGCCTTAATGGTTATTCCCCGCTCCCGCTCCAAGTCCATATTATCAAGAACCTGTGACTGCATCTCTCTTGTTGTCAGCAGCCCGGTCTTTTCTATAATACGGTCTGCCAGAGTAGACTTACCGTGGTCAATATGTGCGATAATGCAAAAATTGCGAATTTTACTTTGGTCAAAATATGCCATCTTTTCTTTCTCCTGTTACTAAAATACAACTATAATTAACATTTGTTTTGTTCACTCAACGAAAACTACTCCATTTCTTTGCCAAATTCATCAAAACAATCATCAATTACAATACATTGTACCACAATTTTATCCCCAAGTAAAATTTCTTTTAAGGTGAATAAAAAACCTCACTTCGGAGCCAGGACTTCATTTAAAATTGCAGCCAGCGGCTCCATGGCATTTTTCTCTTCCTGTAATGTATTATTCTGGGCTCCTGCTTCAATCAACGTAGCTCTTGGCATTAAATGCAGGTTGTACCGTAAGCTCCTCACATATATTTTCCTCACATAGTCTCCGTAGTTTTGTTTCCCCAGCAGAAACATCTGAAAACTGAATGCAAGATTGTCTAATTTATTCGGATTTTCAAGATATGTAATATCTCCATTCATATTAGAACGGCTGACACCATTTAAAAACATAATCTTTGCAGTCTCTTTTCCGTTAACATTCGTTACAAGATGCAGTTCCTCATCTACTCCGTCCCTGTGCAGATCAATTACAACTTCAATAGACGGATACTTCTCTAAAATCTTTTTTACATTTGCAGCAGCATTTTCGTATGCATAGCTCCGGTCTAGTTTACCATCCACTACATCATACACTGTCTCATCATGATATGTGGCAATTCCGTATTGTTCTTCTAACAGCTGTGTTAAATATGTACCAACCCCGATAATTGTATCTTCTTTTTTTCCCTTACGGCTGTCTGCAAATGCCTCCGAGCCATGGGTATGATAAATCAGTATTTTATACTGTTTTTCTCCATTCTCACCAATACTGTTCTTAATCCCGTCTATGGATAAGTCTTTATCCAAAAGATTCTTAAGGCTTAATTCCTCCTTTGTCATGCTGGTATTGGCGTCTACCGAAAATATTTTACTTAGCAATACATCCTTTTTTTGCAGCTGCTTACGTGTAAAAGCCACTCCCTTTGTTCCATCAGCTAAGGTTTCCACTTTCTCTTCTTTTTGAGCCGCTTCTTCCTGTTCAGTGTTTCCTTCTTCCATAACAGTATCTGCATTTTCCGGCTTTTCTTCAAAAAACCATTCCGGAACCTGATAATCCGCACAATAAGAGGCATCCAGAATTCCATATTCCCTTTCATATGTAAGAAGCGGTATCACCTGTGAGGTCCCATAAAAAAACCAATCCTTTGAAGCCTGTACCGGCCGCATAAAGCTTAGGAAAAACAGTACCACAATCAAAGGTAACAACCGCTTCCTTTTTATTTTTTTGTATCCATAAGATTTACAATCATAATTCATATTATCATTGTATTCACATTTTTTATTTCTATGCCAAAGCCGCCTGATTAATAGCCTCAGAAATTGTATAACTAATTCTTTTTACTGCTTCATCTATATCTTTCGGAGTTACAAACATGTTTTCCAAATAGGGATTTACCATTTCGCATGCCAGCTGGTAACGCTCTTCATCGTTAAATTTCCTCAGCACGCTTTTTGCCCCCTGTTTGCCAATTGCCTCCACCATTACATCCATTGCATCATTAATAATAGTTGGAACAGCAATAACGGTTGGCACACCAATTGCCAATACCGGTATTCCCACGCTTTCCTGGTTAATTGCATTTCTATGATTACCCACACCGGACCCCGGAGTGATACCGGTATCTGCTAACTGTATCGTCTTGTTAAGACGGTCAGATTCCCTGGCTGCCAACGCATCAATCACAATTAAGATATCTGGTTTTACCTCACGTACCAATGCCTTTAAAATAGTCAAAGATTCCATTCCGGTCTGCGCCATAACCCCAGGTGCAATTGCACTAATCTCCGCACTTTCCCGAATAATTCCCTCTTTCAAAAGATGACGGGTAACATAAAGATTATCAATCACAAAAGGTCCTAACGCATCCGGTGTCACTTCCCTGTTTCCAAGCCCTGCAACCATAATTTTTTTATTTTTTCCAATAAAATTCTTTAAATGCTTTGTAAGTACCTCCATCATAGGCTCATGAAAGCTTTCACTGGGTTTGCGCAGATGTTCACTTTCCAATGTAATATAGGTTCCAACGGGTTTCCCAAGGCGCATCGCACCTTCCTCATTTTCCACAACAATCCTAATCTCCTTTACATCTGAATCTCCATTATTTTTTGTCAGGACATGTACACCCTTTATAGGCTCATCAGTTTTAATATCTTCCTTCATTTCCACAGCAAGATCAGTTCTTCCACGCATCAAATATACCTTCTTTCTACTAAATAATTTCTTTACTAAAACTATTTCCAAAATTCAGGCAGGTTATACA
>JAIDHZ010000267.1 GCA_029052995.1 Lachnospiraceae bacterium
ATATAGTAAAACTTCGTAAAGTCGGACTCCGCAAGCCCCTTGTCTAAGGCTTCCATCAATGTAAGCCATTCCGTCATGGAAACATCTACGCCTTTTCGTTTTAACGTATCAAAAAAATCAAAAAACATTTTTGGTATCCTCTCCAATAATAATTTTATCTCAATACAGCTCTAAAACAAAATTTTTAAAATTTCCTACAAGTTTTTTCTCACTTCATCGTTAAATAAAAATTCATTAAAGACTTTATTTAAAACCCAAGGTCCTCATTGACCAAAATCACTTTAATCCTGCCATCATGCTTACTATAACGGGTAATCAATGTCTGACAGCATATCGTATCATGGGATTTGCAGTCATAACAGGCACCAGCCTTTGCACATGGCGTATCCAGCCCAAACCTTTGTGCATTTATGGGCGCAGCTATATTTCTTGCCCGGCTCAATGCATCAGCCTCACTTTTCACCACCTTATTCATTCCTGCAACAATAACCACATGTGCCGGACCAAAGGCAATGGCAGATACCCGGTTGGCATTTCCGTCAATGTTTACAAGAATTCCATCCTCTGTAACCGCATTTGCACTGGTGAGAAAATAATCTGCAAAGAAAATATCCCTCTGCACCTTCTCTTTCTCTTCTTTGGTCTGTACCGCATCCCGGTCCAACAGCTTATATTTTCCATTATGTAGTGCATCAAAACCCCCAATGGCTGCAACACTCATGGTTCCTCCCCATCCAATGGAACTGCCCTCAGGAATCAGCTCTAACAATTTTGCAAGAGCCTCCTCCTTTGTATTAACAAAATATCCTTCCATATTCCGGGACTGCAAACCTTCCAATACTTTCATGCCTAATAATTGATTTCTCTTTAATTCCCATTCTGTCATAGGATTGTCCTCCTGTTATAAATATTATAGTGGTGTTCCTTTATTTTATGATTCATTCCGGCTTATCCGATAATTTCTTCTGCTGTTTTGCCGCAATCCGCACATATACAGAACCTGGAAGAAAATGCCCAAACGTCATAGCCAGCTTCATAGGAATGGTCGGGATAATCACAACCTTTCTCTTTGACATCTGATTTAGTGCATACTTTACACAATAATCTGCACGAATTCCCTTCATCATAAATTTTACATTTGCCACACGGTTAAATTCTGTGTCTACCGGACCCGGACATAGACAGCCAATATATACATGGCTTCCGCTCTCCTTAAGCTCCTCCGCAACCGCCCTTGTCAGGCTTGCCACATATGCCTTGGTTGCATAGTAAGCCGCCATATAAGGCCCTGCCGGCATCAATCCTGCACAGGATGCCACATTTAGAATGCAGCCGGAATCCCTCTCCTGCATTTTTTTCAGCATAAGCTTTGTAAGCAGATGAACTGCCCTGACATTCAACTGAATCATATCAAGTTCCTTGTCCAAATTACTTTCCGTAAATCTCCCGCAGTTTCCGAAGCCGGCATTATTTATAAAAACTGCTATCCTCTTATCTTTTACAGCTTCAAATACACGGTAACACTCTGAATCCAATGTCAAATCCGCAGGAATAATATCACAATTTGTATTCAGCTGCTTTGAAATTTTTTTAAGGCGCTCTTCCCTCCTTGCAACCAATACCAGATTGTATCCCATTGCAGATAACCTTTTAGCAAATTCTAAACCGATACCGGCACTGGCACCGGTAATCACTGCATATTTTTTCATTCTACACCACCTTTTTATTACGCTTTACAGCTTTAATTTCTAATATTATTATAACACCTGATTACTTATTTTATCACCTTTGTCTAAATAATTTTTATCTGGGTATTTACCGACTGCACATCCCCATGAAGCGGCGTAGCATTGCCCCACATTTAATACAGCTTCGCCTTATTCACTGCCTCCAAATCTTCATCTTTTTTCAGGAGTACACCGATAAATGGCAGTTTCTCCCGTAAATGCTCTGTATCAATACCGCTGATTAACAGGGCGCGGATCCAGTCAATCAGTTCCGATGTGCTTGGTTTTTTCCGCACATCCTTAATGGAACGAATCCAGTAGAAAGTATCCATAGCGTTCTTTAACACATTTTCTTCGAGATTTTCAAAATGTGCATGGACAATCTCTGCCATCTGTTCCCTGTCTGGAAAAGTGATGTAATGGAAAATGCATCTCCTAAGGAACGCATCCGGCAGTTCCTTTTCTGCGTTGGATGTAATGATTACGATGGGGCGTTCCTTTGCTTTTACTGTCTCCTTTGTCTCATGGATATAAAACTCCATCTTGTCAAGCTCCCATAATAAATCATTAGGAAATTCCAAATCTGCCTTGTCAATCTCATCAATGAGCAAAATCACCTGCTTATCCGCTTTAAATGCTTCCCCTAGCTTTCCAAGCTTGATGTAGTGTCCAATATCATCTACTCCCTCTTCCCCAAACTGGGAATCATATAAGCGCTGTATGGTATCATAGACATAGAGCCCGTCCTGTGCCTTGGTGGTGGATTTGATATTCCAGATAAAAAGCTCCTTATCCATGGACTGGCTGATGGCATCTGCCAGCATCGTTTTTCCGGTTCCCGGCTCTCCTTTTATGAGCAATGGTTTTTGCAGTGCAATTGCTACATCCACTGCCGCCATTAACTCTTCACTTGCTACATAATCCTTACTGCCTGTAAATTTTGTATCCATTTTTCGCTCCTTTATTTAAAAGTTAATATGTTTTGAAATAACCCATTATTATTTAGTTTCTGCTTTTTGTATTTTATTTCCCTTTATCTAATAACGGTTACGGATTAAGCCTTATCTTTTGTATATAATCTGTAATAGAATGAATACAGCTAACCATAACAATAGTTATTAACAGCATAACCAAAATAGTAATAACACCATCCACAATTTGCCTTCTTGCTTTCCTGTTTTCATCCATCTCCACATCATCCCGATAATACTCCTGTATACGCTGCCGCCAGTAGGCGAAGGCTCCCAAGAGCCATAGTACCGCCATTACCAAAATCATTCCTTCCATAAATATAAGCTCAGCCCCCATGATATCCCAGTTAAACCTGTTATCAAACAAATAATATGCAGCTTCCAAAGCTACACCAATTGAACATAATAGACAGGCAACAGCCAAAGAGATACTTTCCCCACTCTTACCCGAAATACAGGGGGACTGTTCTGCTTTGGACAGATACTCCAGTTTACCGGAAAAATCCTTTTTATTTTTTGGAGTTTCATATCCATGCTTTTTTAACCTGTTTAAATACGTACATATTTCCAGATAATAAGCCCCACCGGCTAAACAAACGACAGGGCTGCTAATAATACTTAACGTAATAAAACACACAAATTCCGCAGAAAACCCATCTGAGGGCAGAAAATATGCCATGAAGCTGATAACTGTTAATAAAGACAACACAATTGCAAGCATAAAAGCATTTCGTTTATCCCTCATATCATATTTTATTTTATGAAATTTACCAGTTTTCATATCCGTTTGCTTTCCCCAATTAAAAGAATATGCTTAATCTATCATGGTCTAACCTGCCCATTACCATAAATCACATATTTTGTCGTGGTAAGCGCTTCCAGACCCATGGGACCTCTTGCATGAAGCTTTTGGGTGCTGATTCCTATTTCCGCACCAAAACCAAACTCAAAACCATCCGTAAACCTGGTGGATGCATTCACATACACTGCAGCAGAGTCTATCTCATTTAAAAACCGCTGAGCGTTATCATAGTCTTTTGTGATAATTGCCTCGGAATGACCTGTAGAGTATTTGTTAATATGTTCAATTGCCTGGTCTATGGTATCCACAATCCTTGCAGATATAATCTTATCAAGATATTCCGTTTCATAATCTTCAACGGAGGCAGGTATTACTTCATTATCAAATGCACGTACCAGCTCATCTCCCCGAACTTCACATTCATTCTCTTTTAACATGGCAAGCAGTTCCGGCATAACATCTCCGGCAATATCTTTATGAATAACTAAAGATTCGCAGGCATTACAGACACCGAGACGCTGAAGCTTGGCATTTTCCACAATGCTGACTGCCATATCAACATCTGCAGATGCATCGATATATATGTGACAGTTGCCTGTTCCCGTTTCAATAACCGGAATTGTAGCGTTTTGTACTACAGTTTTAATTAAACCTGCCCCACCGCGGGGAATCAATACATCTATATAATTATTTAACTGCATCATATGGTTAGCCGTTTCACGGCTTGTATCCTCCACTAAAAATACAGCATCCTTTGTTACATTATTTTCCTCAAGTGATTTTTTTATAACAGAAACTAAAGCCATATTAGAATTAATCGCATCGGAGCCGCCCCGTAAAATAACCGCATTGCTGGTTTTAAAGCAAAGGGAAAAGGCATCTACTGTTACATTAGGACGGGATTCATAAATTATTCCGATAACTCCAATGGGAACCCTTTTTTTACCAATAAGTAAACCATTTGGCCTTTCTTTCATGGAAATGACCTCACCAATTGGATCATCTAATGCAGCTATCTGCCTTACGCCGTCTGCAATGGCATTAATCCTCTCTTCTGTCAGACGCAGACGGTCAAGTAAAGCAGGCGGCATATTATTTTTCTCACCGTTTTCTATGTCTTTTCTGTTTGCTTCTAATATCGCATCTGTTTCATCAATCAAATTCTTTGCAACTGCAGTCAAGCATACATTTTTTTCCGGCTGTGACAGCTTAATCATTCTCCTTGCTGCTTCTTTCGCCAGTTTTCCCATTTGTTCTAATTCCATCTCATAGTCCTCCCATACTTTTATAAATGATGTAATGTAGCGTATTATAATATCCTGCACTCCGTCATAATATAATCCGGTAATATGTCATGGGCTTCATAGGGCAGCTCCTTCTCCACAATCTGAAAGTCATAACATAATGCCATTGTAACACAATCCCTGTGACTTGCAAGGTATTTGTCATAGTAACCGCCGCCATAGCCTAATCTGTGGTGTTGTTTGTCAAAGGCAAGCCCCGGCATGAAAATGAGGGAAGATGTCTTAAGCATCTCAGACACTTCATCAATGACCGGCTCCATAATTCCATAGGCGCCTTCTTTCCAAAATGTATGCTCTGTAATATAGTAAAATTGTATTTCCTTTGTACCAGCGTCTGTTACGGGCACATATACCTTTTTGTTATCCCGCCATGCCTCTTTTATAATGTATTCGCAGGATACCTCGCCCCGGAATGCCTGATATACACATATGCAATCCCATTTTGCATAAATATCTGACTGTACCACACGCTCTGCAATCTGTCTGGAAAGTATGGTCTGTTCTTTTAAAGAAAG
This sequence comes from Lachnospiraceae bacterium, assembly GCA_029052995.1. Classification (GTDB taxonomy): domain Bacteria; phylum Bacillota; class Clostridia; order Lachnospirales; family Lachnospiraceae; genus CAG-590. The sequence goes on from JAIDHZ010000267.1 coordinate 5,320, forward strand.
TCTGTTTCTTTTTTCTGACATCCTCTCTCTGATTTCTTTTTTATTCATATGTTTTCTATCCGTATGTCCTTTATAGTTATGTTTATACTTTATTGATACTTTCTATCCGTTTTCTTTTGAAGCGGCGTAATACTTCCATCGGGATTTTTCACCCTGACGTTTGAAAGTGTCTGGCGCATATTACTGCGGACTGCCTCTAAATATTCCTGCCGCAGTGCCTGCTGCTCTTCCTTTTCTTCCTTTGTCAAACCGGTATCCTTTGATTTGTGGTATAGTGCATTGATTCTTGCTATTTTTTCGTCCGTCATAGCTTATTACCTTCCTGTTTTTAATTAAAAAATCCATATCATTATATATTTTTCGGCTGATACTGACGAATAATCGCCTCTGCAACCTTTAATCCATCCACTGCGGCAGAAATAATACCGCCCGCATAGCCGGCACCCTCACCGCAGGGATAAATTCCCTTCACATTTGCAAGGAAATTGTCATCTCGCATAATCCTGACAGGTGAGGAGGTTCTGCTCTCCACCCCTGACAATATGGCATCTCCATCTGCAAAGCCCTTTATCTTATTGTCAAATGCATAAATTCCCTCGCAAATTGCCTCTGCCATAAAGTCCGGCAGACACGCCCTGACATTTCCCGGACAGTATCCTCCTTTTATCCGAGGCAAAATGTCTCCTGTCTGTTGTGTAGGAACATTTTTACAAAAATCTGCAAAACACTGGACTGGAATTTTTCCTTTTCCTTCTCTGTAAGCAGCAGCTTCCAGTTTACGCTGAAAAGCAATGCCAGAAAGAGGGTTGTCCCCTTCTTTCATGTAATCAGCAGTTTTAATCGTTACCACTATGGCAGAATTGGAATTTTCACTTCCCCGTCCGCTGTAGCTCATTCCGTTTACTGCTGTATGTCCCGTTTCCGATGATGCGTCTACAACATACCCACCGGGGCACATACAAAATGTATACACACCCCGTCCATCCTCCGTCTGGTGTGTCAATTTGTAAGGTGCTGCCGGAAGTATCTTTGCAGCCACTCCATCCCCATACATTACCCTTTGTATTGTGGATGCCCTATGTTCAATCCTGATACCCATGGCAAAATCCTTAGGCTGCATTGCAATATTCTTATCATATAACAGGGAAAATGTATCCCTGGCACTATGTCCGGTGGCAAAAACAACCTGTGAACTTTCTACCCAAGTCTCAAATCCGTTATGTAATAATTTAACTGCTGTAATTTCTCCCTCTGCTATTCGAAAATCAACAGCCTTTGTGTTAAATAAAAATACGCCTCCATAATTTTCAATCTCTTCCCGAAGTCCCTTCACCACATTTATCAGACGGTCTGTACCGACATGTGGCTTACTGTCGTAAAGGATTTCATCAGGGGCGCCGTGTCTTACAAATGCCTCCAACACATATCGAATCCGTCCGTATTTATCCTTTACCTGTGTATTTAATTTACCGTCACTAAAAGTACCTGCACCACCTTCACCAAACTGGACATTGCAATCAGCATCCAGTTTGCCGGTCTGCCAGAACTGCTCCACTTTTTCCACACGCTCCAAAACAGAAGCCCCCTGCTCGACAATGACCGGCACATAGCCCATTTTTGCCAGCAGCAGTCCGCAGAATAAGCCTGCAGGCCCTGCACCGATAATTAACGGATGATGTACCATATTCTTACCACCACAGACCGGTGTATTATATTTCACTTCTTTTGTTAACATAATATTTTTATCGTTAATATTACTGCAAATATGTTCTTCATTTTCTGCATTAACACCAATGTTATAGATATATAATATGTCAGGCTTTTTTCTTGCATCAATAGAACGCTTAATTATATGGTAATTCGGAACAAAATTTATACGCAGCTTTTTCATTATGCGTTGTTCCAATTTCTTAACACTGTTTTGTTCAACAGGTATACTGATTCCTCGAATTTCAATCATTTTTCCACTTCCTTATAATATCATCTGCCGCCTGCAGTCCTGAGCATACGGCAAATGTCAGATTATATCCTCCACAGTCACCATAGACATCCAGTAATTCACCAACAATATAAAGCTTTGGATATCGTACACTCTCAAGACTTTGCAGCGAAATTTCGTCTAACAATACCCCTCCGCCGGTTACCTGTGATTTTCCAAAGTCCTTTTTCAGGCAGGGCGTAAAGGTGAGCTTTTTTATATTAGAGGTTAACCGGTTTATATGTTTTTCAGACAAATCCCTAACAGGCATATTAGCATCTAATAAAAGCCTGTTAATTATATATGTGCCAAAACGTTCAGGAAACATGCAGTTTAACAAAACCTGAAGACTTTGATTTGAAACCTTTTTTTGTCTGTCTAAAAAATATGCCTTTAGCTCTTCCCAGCTAAAGGCAGGTAAAACATCTATAAATAATGCGTCCCTTAGCTGTTCCTTAGATAACTTCCACACTTCCGCTGACAAGTTCATAATACAAATGCCGGAAAGACAGTCTGCATTAAACTGAATCTGTCCCTTTTCCTTTAACAAACCACCCTCTGCATTTTTTAAGGTAACCGCACCATCTATGCGTACCCCTTTTGCAGCAGGAAGAAATGAATCCTCCACATAAATTGGCGCCAGTGCCGGATAAATCCGGCTTCTTCCAATCCCTAAGGCATCTACAAACTGATAGCCGTCATCGCATCCTCCAAGAGCCATTGCTGCCATGCCTCCAGTGGCAAGAACAAGAATATCTGATGTGAATTCTTTAACTGTTCCATCCGGCAGCTTTGCAGACAGATTAAATACAGACTCTCTTTGTGAATCCCTTGATTCCATATACTTTTGCCTTATATCTATTACCCTTGTCCCGCATAACAATGCAGCACCCTTATTTTTAATATTCTGCACTAAAACGTCCGTTACCTGCTTTGCCTGATTAGATAAAGGATAATAATATCCGTTTCTTTCATAAAGCAGAATACCCAAATGTTCCATAAAATCAATCACGGCGTCCTTTGAATATGTAGTAATCAATTGGTTAAGCTGCTTGTCATTATTTCCGTGATAATGGTTTATACCATAATCTTCATTCGTCAGATTACATTTACCATTTCCTGACGCACTAAGCTTTCTTCCGGGAACCGCCTCTTTTTCCAATAATAAAATATTTATTTTTTTATTATATGTTAAAAGCCGGTCTGCCATCGAAAGCCCGGCCGCACCGGCTCCCACAATAATAACATCGTATTTCATACATGAAACCTCTCGTCATATGTTGATATTTTAGCTTGAATAATTTTCCAAAAAGCTATATAACGCCTCGTCATTTTCTAAATAAATTCCTGCTATAATCTGTTCCTGCATTTCTTCGGGCAACGTTTCAACTCCGATTTGTGTATATTCAAATACGGTTTTTTCATCTCCATTTAAAATGACAATTGTCCCGTTAAATGATTTGGCATAATACCCGGTAAACTCCTGTTTTTTGTAGGTCTTACGCAAAGTGATAATCTGGTCTTTATAACTAATCATTTGATAAGACACAAGCCCCTTTTCCTGTTCGTCATGGGGAATCCTATCCATATAGTCCTTAAGATAAGCCATAACATCATCCTTGTTACATCCTAACAAAATCGGAATACTGTCTATCTGCTCAGACAGGGTTCTGTTTTCGTCAGCATAATAGTGTTCGATGATAAATCTGGTACTTTTATCAATGGGAAATGGATCTGTTTTTGCCTCCACAGTAACATTAACGTATTCCCCTTCATCATTTTTAACATATTTTTCAGGATAAAAATAACCATTAAAATATACAATAATACCTGCGATTATGGCAACAATAAATGCAAAAACTGCAAAATACATGCTTCTTTTCATACGCTTCTCCATTCATTACATTCAGGAATGCCATCTGCATTCCTTCTTCGAGGCATGTGTCATGTATCGCATTACATATAACCTCATTATCTGAAACAATGTCTGTTTTTGTACAGACTGCATATGAAAAGTATGCCCAGTTATTTTATTCTTATACGCCGGACAGAGTAAAACCAGCAGGTAACAGGGATTTTAAGTCATATTCAACTATCTGTCCTTTATGTTCAAGAATTACCTTCATTTCCCTTGCAAATTCATGCATAACCTGTAAACAGATTCCACAAGGATAAGCAGTTGTGCCATCTTTTGCTACAACCGCAATTCGTTCAAATTCACGTTCACCCTCAGATACCGCTTTAAAAACAGCAGTTCGTTCAGCACAATTTGTTGCACCATAGGACGCATTTTCAATATTACATCCTGTATAGATTTTTCCATTTTTGGTTAAGAGAGCAGCGCCCACATAAAAACCTGAATAGGGTGCATATGCACTTAGCAATGCTTCTTTTGCATGATTAATTAATTCCTCATTTGTCATGTTTATCACCACCTTATCTGTTAATATTTATACAAGATATATATTCTGGAAGTTACTAATTTCTTAATATAATTCCAATGTACAAAAGGACTATTAACATAGTCCTTTTGCCCACAATCATTATTCAAATGATATACCTGCATTTTGTCCATCACCAATAATGGAAATCCATGTTTTACCCGGATTCAATAATAATTCACTGCCATCCTCTTTATAAAATTCTGTCTTTGAGGAGTCAGAAGCTTTTTTCCATGTAATCGGGACAGCCTTACCGTTTGTGCAGTAATACCCTTTGCCTTCCCCGGATTGTTTTAATTCCTGCAAATCGTTTTCAGGATTAATGCATGTATACGAAGATATCAAAACAATTACATTTTTAAAATTCAAGATATTATCATTTTCATCTTCCAATTCATCAATCTGCGGTGCATTGTACTCGTAACGGTCATAAAGCTTTTTGTCACTGTTATATACAAAATATGGCTGAGAGTATTTACTAAAATTCACATGTATGGTGTTTGCATCTGTTCCGTCTGTAAGGTCTGTCTCTTCCGCATTAAAAGACAATACTTTTTTATGCAAATCATCATAGTCTGCATTGTATTTAAAATTTTCAATTCCCTTTACAATCTTTTCGCCTGTTGTATATGCATTATGCGGTGCAACCCTGGAACTGTCACGGTAAAAACCGTCCTCATAAGTCAAACCGTTAATATTATTGATTGCGCCGTTATCTAATTTTTCCTTTGCCGGCTTTGACTGTCCATAATGAACATAAATCGCATCATATTCATTTGCAATATTAATATAGTAATGTCTGGCACTCCGGACAGAACCTATCTTTTCTAATTTATCATAATCTGAATAAATGGCCATTAATCTTGTAATTCCACCCTCAACCATACATTCATAAATGATATCTGCCTGCTTGGTACTTGCAGAAGGCAGGGCATCCTGTATATTGTTAATCATAACAGCTACCGGACGCTTACTTTCAAAATCTTCTAACCATTCGCCTGTAAGTTCATTATATGTCTTTCCCTCATTCGGATCCTCAGTTACAGCCTCTGTTGTAACAGCCTCTGTTGTAACAGGCGTTTCCGTTTCCTCTTTACCACAGCCGGTAGTACCAAGTGCTGCCATACATAACATTGTTAACATTAATAATTTTTTTTTCACTCTCTTAATCTCCTTTGTCATTAAAGTTCTCTTGTATAACCATTTCCATTTAATATGGTGTTCTGGGCTTCTTCCATTCGGATCCGCTCTTCATCTTCCATATGATCATACCCTGATAAATGAAGCATACTATGCGCAAGCAAAAATGCATATTCTCTTTTTATGCTATGCCCGTAACTTTCTGCCTGCTCTATTACCTTTTCTAAGGATAACATAATATCACCTAATAATAATTCTCCGTATTCTGCTTCAAAATATGCAGGAATATTTTTCTCAACAATGGAAAAATCAGCCTCTCTTTCAAAGGGAATCATTGGAAATGATAAAACATCCGTAACTGAATCTATATCTCTCATTCTCTTATTCATGCCACGAATACCCTCATTATCCGTCAGTAAAATGTTGACCTGACACTCATATGGACATGATACATATTCAAGTACTGCAGTAATGACATCTTTTGCAATCTGTTCATATTCAATTCCAATATCTAAATTAGTATCATTTTCTAAAAGTATTGTCATAATATTTTGTTTCCTCTTTAGAATCAAAGCTTTAGTTATTATAAACGATATACCAAAAGAAATCAAGCCATGTACATTATTCTTAATTTTTCCTGTTTTTTCTGGTTTCGTAGTCATCATATGCCTTTACAATACGCTGCACCAGTGGGTGCCTTACAACGTCCTGGCTTGTCAGATTACAGACTGCAATATCTTCCACATTTCTAAGCACCTTTAATGCCACATTAAGACCGCTTAGCGCATCCTTTGGAATATCCTTTTGTGTTAAATCTCCCGTAATAATTGCCTTGGAGCCAAATCCAATACGGGTTAAAAACATTTTCATCTGTGCCGGTGTTGTATTTTGTGCCTCATCAAGTACAATAAAGGCATTGTCCAAAGTTCTGCCTCGCATATAGGCAAGGGGTGCAACCTCAATTAATCCCTTTTCCATGTTTCGCAAAAAACTGTCAGCTCCCATAATCTCATAAAGAGCGTCATAAAGCGGACGTAAATAAGGATCTACTTTACTTTGTAAATCACCGGGTAAGAAGCCAAGCTTTTCTCCAGCTTCAATAGCAGGCCTTGTCAAAATAATCCGGTTGATATCGTTATTCTTAAAAGCTGTAATTGCTTTTGCCATGGCAAGATAAGTCTTTCCTGTTCCGGCAGGACCTACTCCGAATACAATCATATTTTTATCAATTGCATCAAGATATTGTTTCTGACCTATTGTTTTTGCTTTTACCGGTTTGCCATTCACAGTATGACAGATTATGCTATGATCCAACTCAACAATTGTGTTAGTCTGATTCGCCGGCAGAGATAATACATAATTCACATTTTGCTCTGTAATCTGTGTTCCTCGTTTTGCCAGTGCAATCAGGGATTCAATTATCTGATAGGTTTTTTCCACATCTTTTTCCAAACCAACGATTTTTAGCCTGTCATCCCGCATAACCATTGTAACCCGCATAACTTTCTCAATACTTTTGATATTTTTATCAAATTCTCCAAAAACATTTGCAGCACAATCTGCCGGAATTGTAATATACTTTTCTCCTGTATTCATTCTATTCTCCAATCTTATTCCTTTGGCGCAGAGGAAGGCTGCGAAACTGCAATTGGCTCATTTAAAGTTATTGTCCCCTTTGCCACAAGTTTTCCATTTTCTTTTACTATTTTAACATCATTTTTTACGATTTCTACCCCCTTTTTTTGAAATTCTTTTAATTTTTTATCTAATCTTTCCTTCAGTATTTTTTTAGCATCCTGTTCACTGTATTCCTGAAGCTTTAACTGATAAGGTGTACGGGTTATTTTTTTATATCCCAGCGGAAGGTAAAAATGATCCAAAATACATGCTTTATGGATTTGCGTATAAGTATCATAATCCTTTGTTTTCATTTTAGGAATATAGGGCGTCAGGCAATAATCCATTATGTAAAAGCTAAGATAACTTTTTGGGTTATTATCATATATTTTTTTATAATATTTTAATTCAATATAATCCTCATAGCTTTCTGTCACATAACCGCATACATCTCCATCTGCACATATATAGCTTGTTTCAAGTATTTCATTATTATCATCATATATATATATCGTACCGGATATTAATATATCCCCTTTTTTTACTGTGTCTTTAACCTTTACAATCGGTGTTCCCTGCCTTGTAATCATTTTTGTAATAACTGCATCTTTTGTGGCAATTAAATCTCCGGGAACTTCTTCTGTTTTCTTTTTGGGAGCCATCCCTTCTTCTAAATAAACTGTAAGTCCTGTTCCTTTTAATTCACAACTAATCCAGGATATTTCATCAAAATCTTTTCTTAGTTTCCTTTCCAGCTCATGGCAATTAACATTAGACTTTAAGGTCCCCAGCGCCACATAATTTTTTTCAATTTGTTTCAGCACATTTTCTGCAACCAGCTTATCCTCCCCGGTTACCTTTACCTCCCAGACAAATAAAGACATAACAAATAAAAGAATACCGGCTATTGCAAATCCAATTGCAAATGCTACTCTTTTTTTATGATATTTAAAAAAATATGGCAGCCCTCTTCTTTCTAATATTTTAATTTTCATATTTGTCTTTTGTAAAAATGGTTTCATTTTTATCAGGTTTTTTCTCCCGGTATGAAAAATGTATCCCTGATCTGTATTTTCTACATCCCAGACTACTACATCATTTTTTATAATTAAATTCATAAAACGTTCAGGAGCAAAACCATACACTTCTGCTTTTATATATCCGAAAATATAACGCAATAATTTTAACAGCATAATTCTCCATTCGATACATATATAATTTGTTGAATATTTCCAATCACTTTCATATCATTTCCAGAAAAGTAACATATATGTAAATTTGTGCCATAAAGCCGAACGGTCATTTTTTTGCAGGCAATGGCAACCTCTTCCGGTGTATATAAAAGGATTCCCTTGTAATTTTCAATTAATGCCTCCCGATTACCGGAAAGTTTTAGCAGTACATCTCCATATATGACATCTCCTGGTAATTCCATGTAAACACCTGCCCATTTTGTTTCAATTCAGTATATGTAAAAATGTAATATTTTATAACCAAAAAGGGCTATCACCATACAGTGATAACCCTGCTAAATTCATATTATTTGAATTTTCTTTTTCTAGCTGCCTCAGACTTTTTCTTACGTCTAACGCTTGGCTTCTCGTAATGCTCTCTCTTACGAATCTCCTGCTGAATACCAGCCTTCGCACAGTTTCTCTTGAAACGGCGAAGAGCGCTGTCCAAAGTCTCGTTTTCTTTTACAACAACATTTGACATTCTCTCACCCGACCTCCCTTCAGTTGCATATTGTGTCTGCCATACAACCTTGGGTTATTTAAAACACAGATTACATTATAACATAAATTTCCAATCAGTCAAGCAGAATTTCATGCAATCATGGAAATTATGACATAAGCTGTGCAGACGCCACTTCTTTTGCCTTAGAAACCGCATCAGGTATTCCTGCCGGATTCTTTCCTCCTGCCTGTGCCATATTAGGACGACCGCCTCCACCGCCGCCAACAAGCGGTGCAATCTCTTTAATCAGATTGCCTGCATGGGCACCTGATTTTACAGCTCCGTCTGTTGCCATGGCAATTAAGTTTACTTTGCCGCCATTTGCAGAAGCAATCACAACAATTCCTTCGGAAACCTTGTTCTTTAACTGGTCACCCAAATCACGGAGTCCATTCATATCCACACCTTCCACTGCGGTTGCAATGATGTTAAAGTCTCCGGCACTTACCATATCTGAAGCAACATCACCCATGGAATTTTGCGCTAATTTAGCCTTTAATGATTCATTTTCTGAGGATAATTCCTTATTATCTTTCAATAAATGCAAAATCTTATCAATAAGCTGGTCAGGATTTGCCTTTAAAAGACCTGATGCCTTAGAAAGCTTATCCTCTAACTCTTTATAATATGCCATAACGCCTGTACCGGTTAATGCCTCAATACGTCTGACACCTGAAGCAATACCGGATTCCGATACAATCTTAAATGTGGAAATTACACTGGTGTTAGATACATGTGTACCGCCACAAAGCTCAATGGAAAAGTCTGACATATTGACAACCCTTACCATGTCGCCATATTTCTCCCCAAATAATGCCATGGCACCAGTTTTTCTTGCCTCTTCAATAGGCATTTCCCTTGTCACAACAGGAAGTGCATGGGCTATTTCTGCATTTACGATTGCTTCTACTTTTGCAAGCTCTTCTTTTGTCATGGCAGAAAAATGAGCAAAATCAAAACGCAGACGATCAGGGGTAACTAAAGAACCCTTCTGTTCTACATGATTGCCAAGTACCATCTTTAATGCTTTTTGCAGCAGGTGGGTTGCGCTGTGGTTCTTACAGGTATCTGCACGCTTTTCAGATTCAATCTGCAAATGAACGGTATCTCCTGTCTTAAACATACCTTTTGTCACTATACCGACATGACCGTATTTACCACCTTTTAGCTTTATGGTATCCTTTACTGCAAATTCCGCACTGTCGGTAGAAATGACACCGGTATCACCCTGCTGTCCACCCATGGTGGCATAAAATGGTGTCTTTTCTACAAAAATAGTAGCCTCGTCACCCTCTGCAACTGCCTCTGTTACCACATCTGTTGTGATGACAGTTATTTCAGAATCATAGCTTTGATTGTCATATCCCACAAATTCTGTTGTTATAGATGGATCAATTTCATCATATACAGTGGCATCAGCTCCCATATAATTAGTGGTTTTTCTTGCATTTCTTGCTGTCACACGCTGGTTTTCCATGCATACTTTAAAACCTTCTTCATCTATACCAATTCCCTTTTCGTCCAAGATTTCTTTTGTCAGATCAAGAGGGAATCCGTAAGTATCATAAAGCTTAAATACCTCTTCTCCTTCCAAAATTTTCCCGCCCTTAGAAGCTAAAGCCTTCTCCATATCGGCGAGAATGGAAAGCCCCTGGTCAATTGTCTTATTAAACTGGTTTTCTTCCTGGGTTAATACCTTAAAAATAAATTCTTTCTTTTCTTCTAATTCCGGATAGCCGTCCTT